>CALYNW010000067.1 GCA_945224895.1 uncultured Clostridia bacterium | reverse complement strand
AATTTCTGTAATGGTTAATCATTTAGACGCAAAGTCGCTCCATATCAAAGATTTTTTGATAAATCTCGGATATTGTCGGCATAGCCCCTGAGCCGTCTTTTTTATATATGCACTCCGAAAGCTGATAAAGTGCTTCTCTGCCTGCAAGACCTGCCACATCTGCAACAAGGTCTGCATCTATATTTTTACTCCTGCCTGAGCACTGGTCAAGGATTGAAAGACCGTCACGCAGGGCACCGTCGGCAATTCTTGCAATAAGAACGGCGGCGTCATCTGTAAGAGTCAGCCCTTCAAGACCTGCAACCTCTTTAAGCCTTACGGACATAGTCTCAGGCTGGATGCGTTTAAAGTCAAAACGCTGACAGCGTGAAAGAATAGTTGCCGGAAGCTTGTGAACCTCAGTAGTTGCAAGGATGAAAATAACGTGTGCCGGAGGCTCCTCAAGAGTTTTCAGCAGGGCATTAAAGGCTCCTGTTGAAAGCATATGAACCTCGTCAATAATGTAAACCCTGTAACGTCCTCTTGACGGAGTGTAGTTAGCCTCCTCACGCAGGTCACGGATGTTGTCAACACCGTTATTTGAAGCGGCGTCAATTTCCACAACGTCATATATTGTGCCGTTGTCAAGTCCCTTGCAAACCTCACACTCATTACATGGCTCGCCATCAATACTATGCTCGCAGTTTACAGCCTTTGCAAGAATTTTTGCACAGGTGGTTTTACCTGTTCCTCTTGAGCCTGTAAACAGATATGCGTGGGAAATCCTGTTTTCCTTTATTTCGTTTTTAAGGGTAGAAGTAACGTGGTCCTGACCGTATACGTCGGCAAAGACCCTTGGTCTGTATTTTCTGTACAATACCTGATACAAATAAATTCCCCCTTACAGAATTAAAAGGCAGAAGCCTCTTATTTCATAATGTAACGCACAGACTTGTCTGCGGCACACAGAATAATCCACTTATTGCTGCTCGGTTCCCCGCCTGACAAGGTTCGTAGCATCCCGTTGCACAGGGCCCGTACGCTACACTATGAAATAAGGAAATCCCCTACCTTTTACTTAAAGTATTATACTATATGATTATTCAGAAATCAAGACTTTTTCAATCTCTGCATAATAAATATAATGGAAATCGTTTTGCGGATACCATTTTTCCGTAATTGTGGTATCAATAAAGTCCTTAGGGTCAAATTTACTTTTCGCCATTTTTCTGCAAACGAGTACAATGCTTGCATCTGTAAAATAAGGAGCCTTCTCATCAAAGCAGGGAGTTAAGCTGCATTCCTTAGCCTTGTCAACATCTCTGCCGCTTTTTGAACCGCAAATGCTATGTATGCGTTGCTTCATATCGGCAGGGTAAAAGCTCAGTGTAAAATAGCTTTTAGTATTTAAAAATTCTTCCGTATATCTCTGCGGGCGGATATAAACGGTAGCACAGGGCTTACCCCAAAGCTCACCGATTGCGCCCCAGGATACAGTCATTGTGTTGAATTTTTCGCCATCGCCTGCGGTAACAAGTCCCCAGCGGTTATTCAGCAGTTCAACAACATTGTCCTTAACCTCTGTAATATCAACTTCTCTGAACATAATCATCACTCCAAATGAAAAATACACCTCCCTGTTGAAAGGGAGGCAAAATGCAAAAAATAATTAAATTATTTGATAAACTTAACAAGCTCGAGAGCGGCATTAATATCGCCGTCAACCTTAAGCTTACCTGTTGTGAAAGCGATAACAGGGTCAAGCTTGCCGTTAATGAGCTTAATGAAATTAGTTGCATTAATTGTGAGAATAGCATTACGGTCGTAATACTCATAAGGCTCAACGTGAACCTGACCGTCCTTGATCTCAATGTAGAAAATTCCTTCAACCTTGCCGATAAGATTAATCTGAAAAGCAAGTGTTCCCTGAACAGAGGAAACATCTGTGTCTAAGAATTTCTTTCTTGTTGTCTGAACAACAGACTCGTATGTCATTGCCATTTCATTCGCCTCCTATATTTTATTCAATATGATTATAGCATATATTGAATAATATATCAAGTCAATAAATTTGACAATATACGACCTGCTATTTTTTATCAATACTTATTTATCCTTCGGTCTGCTCACAAGGGCAACAACAAGTCCGCTGAGCATTGCCACCGTAACACCTGCGGCGCAAGCCTGAAAGCCTCCTGTTATTACTCCGAGAAAGCCGTCCTTTTGTATTGCCTCTTTAACACCCTTAGCCAAAGCTGCACCGAAGCCTGTCAGCGGAACAGTTGCACCTGCACCTGCAAAGTCTATAAGCTTCTGATAAATTCCCAATCCACCCAAAAGCACACCGACACAAACAAACAGAACAAGTATTCTTGCAGGAGTCATTTTTGTATAATCAATAAGGAGCTGACCTATAACGCAGATGAGACCGCCCACAATAAAAGCCTTTAGAAATATCATAAAAATCACCTTTTATATTTTTAGCAAAAAAAGGTGATTTATTACGGGATTTTGATTGTGCCTAAAGCAATAATAAAACTCAGTCGATACCTGTACATTAATGAACAATCATCTATAAAAAATCAATTTTTTGTCAAGTCAAATAGCAAAATTTTGGTTAAATCGCACAAATGTTACAAAAAGGTTACAAAAACCTTGTGGTACTTTGCCATAGATTACAGACTGTTTCGTATGTTAAAATACTCCCCGTTACTGAAAAAAGGAGATTCGCATATGAAACGGATATTGAAAAGCGGCATAATTGCGTTAGCTTTTATCATTATCGCTGCAACAGCATTCCCCACAGCAGTATTAGCAAAAGAATATGAACCGAGACTTACTGCTCCAAGCGGTGAGCCATACTACACAAGAGAGCTTAACGCATATGCGCAGACAGGCTACGGTATGCCAAACTGTGTAGCCTATGCCTACGGCAGAATTTACGAGCTTAACGGTGAAGCACCTAAAATCAGCAGAGGTGACGCAGGAAGCTGGTGGTTCATTAATAAGAATAATGGTTACTATGAATACGGAAAAGAGCCAAGATTAGGTGCAGTTGCCTGCTGGTCTAATCACGTTGCAGTAGTTGAGGCAGTCAGCGAAAGCGGAGCCGTAACCGTGTCCGAGTCCCATTGGGGCGGAAATTATTTCAATACAAAGACGTATTATAATATGTATTCCCATTACGGACAGGCATTTTACGGATATATTTACACATATAATCCGTCTGAGTCTGAGGAGGAAGAGGCGCCTCTCTATAAAATGGAGGAAAGCTATTTTGAGCCTCAGGAAAAAAACTGCTTTACGGCACTTGAATTTGCCAGAAGCAATAATCAGATTATGAACCCTAATAATAATTTTATTCTCAATAAATAATTTCGTTAAATAAAAACAGCAGTGAATTTATAAAAGGTTCACTGCTGTTTTTTGTTGCTTTGTAAATTCAACGCATTAAATTTTATCAAGTGCCTGTTGAATATCCTCGATAATGTCGTCTGCGTTTTCAATACCGACGCTGAAGCGTACAAGGTCGGGGCTTACACCGCATTCCTCAAGCTGTTCGTCGGTAAGCTGTCTGTGAGTTGTGGAGGCAGGATGCAGACAGCAGGTTCTTGCGTCAGCCACGTGGGTAACGATAGCCGCAAGCTTGAGTGAATCCATAAATACCGTTGCGGCTTCTCTGCCGCCCTTGATACCGAAGGAAACAACACCGCAGGTGCCCTTTGGCATATACTTCTGTGCAAGGTCGTACTGCTCGTCACCCTCAAGCATAGCACATTTAACCCAAGTGATTTTGCTATTATTTTTAAGATACTCGGCAACCTTTTTCGCATTTTCGCAATGTCTTTCCATTCTTAAATGCAGAGTTTCAAGACCTACGTTTAAGAGAAATGCGTTCTGCGGAGCAGGAATAGAGCCAAGGTCACGCATAAGCTGAACGGTTGCCTTTGTGATATATGCCGCCTCGCCGAATGCCTCTGTGTATGTTATTCCGTGGTAGCTTTCGTCAGGAGTAGTCAGACCGGGGAATTTGTCATTCTGTGTCCAGTCAAAGTTGCCTGAGTCAACTATTGCACCGCCGATTGTTGAAGCGTGTCCCTCCATATACTTGGTGGTGGAATGGGTAACAATATCAACGCCGAAATCAAAGGGACGGCAGTTTATCGGTGTAGCAAAGGTGTTGTCAACAATAAGCGGAATACCGTTTCTGTGTGCCACATTTGCGAATTTCTCAATGTCAAGTATGTCAAGGCTTGGGTTGGAAATTGTTTCGCCGAAAACAGCCTTTGTGTTTGGCTTAATTGCCGCCTGAATTTCCTCCTCAGTTGCACGTGGGCTTACGAATGTAAAATCAATACCCAGCTTTCTCATAGTTACGTTGAACAGATTAAATGTTCCGCCGTAAATCGCAGAGGAGGAAACGATATGGTCGCCTGCCTGCGCAATGTTGAATATTGCATAGAAATTTGCCGCCTGACCTGATGATGTAAGCATACCTGCTACGCCACCCTCAAGCATTGCAATTTTTGCCGCCGCAAGGTCGCAGGTGGGGTTTTGCAGACGTGAATAGAAATAGCCTGATTTCTTCAAATCAAACAAATCGCCCATTTCCTCGCTGGAATCGTATTTATATGTGGTGCTTTGAATAATAGGCACAACTCTCGGTTCGCCGTTTTTCGGCTTGTATGCGCCCTGAACACAAATAGTTTCAATTCTGTTTGCCATAGTTATCTCCTTAATCCTCAAGAAAATGCTTCATTATGCTCGGACCGAAATCTACATAATTTCCTGCTTCCTTGGCTGTTTCCTCGTTGATAGTATCAACACCCTTAACCTCTTTATTCTTGTGGTAAATGAGATATGGAACAGGGTCGGAAGCATGGGTTCTTGTAACAATCGGTGTTGGATGGTCGGGCAAAATCATAATCTTGTAATCGTCATATTTTTTTAGTCCGTCAAAGAGAATAGGTAAAACTCTCTCATCAATAAGCTCAATAGCCCTTACCTTGTTTTCAGGCTCATTTCTGTGACCGCATTCGTCGGGAGCCTCAAAGTGAATGTAAACAAGGTCGTTTCGATCAAGAAGGTCAAGAGCGGCATTTGCTTTGCCCTCAAAGTTTGTGTCAATATATCCTGTGGCACCCTCAACCTCGGCAACCTCCATTTTTGCACAGCCGCCGATACCCTTGATAAGGTCAACAGCAGAAACAACAGCACCCTTGATACCGTAAATTTCCTCAAAGGGTGACAGGGCAGGTCTTTTGCCTTCGCCCCAAAGCCATATTGAATTTGCAGGTCTTTTGCCTGCTTTTTTTCTTGCAATATTAACAGGGTGGTCTTTGAGAAGGTCATAGGATTTTTTCATCATTTCAATAAGCGGCTTTGCATTTTCGCTTGTTGAAAGATATTCGGTAATAACCTTTCCCGTAATATCGTGGGGAGGAGTCATTTTGCCTAAATCGGTTGTACCGTTTGCCCAGATAAGACAGTGACGGTAGGATACGCCGGGGTAAAATTTAAACTCGTCTGTACCTAATTTTTCGTCTATGTACTTAATGAGAATCTCTGCCTCCTCGCTGGAAATATCATCGGCGCAGTAATCCTCAATAGTCTTTTCCTCATATGGTAAATCGTCCTCTGAAAGAGTAACAAGATTTGTTCTGAGAGAAACGTCTGTAGGCTTCATATCAATTCCGATAGACGCCGCCTCAAGAGGACTTCTGCCTGTGTAATATTTCATCGGGTCAAAGCCCATAACACTCATATTTGCAACGTCAGAGCCGGGCTTTAAGCCCTCGGCAACAGTCCTGATAAGACCAACCTCAGCCTTGCTTGCAAGCATATCCATATTCGGCTTTTTTGCACACATCATAGGTGTTTTGCCGTCAAGCGCAGGTACGGGATAGTCAGCCATACCGTCATATAATACGACTACGTATTTCATTGTTATTCAATCCTCCGGTAGTATAGATATATATAAATTAGGGTTTGTCAAATTGTGTCTTTTTCCGTTATGCGTCGTTACTGACAAAATTCCGCTCGGTCACATACAGCAAGTATGCTCCCGTCGACGAAATTTTGCCAAAGCCTTGCCTAACGAAAAAATCCACTAATTTTTCATTGAGTGATTGTA
>CALYNW010000066.1 GCA_945224895.1 uncultured Clostridia bacterium | reverse complement strand
CCCCTTTCAAGCAGTAGTAAATGGATCTTCAAGTGGTCGGCAGTTTGTTTGTCATGGTAAGCTGTGCGTCTGCTTTAATTAGGGTAATGCTTGAGGGCAGTGATTTAGAGCAGATTACCGCCTTAGGCAATGACATTGCAGAGGTTGTACGTGAGAGATTATCATAGAGAAGATTAAGGATTATAAGTATGAGGTATTCAAAGGACTGGAAGGATTACGAGCTTATTGACTGTACAAACGGTGAAAAGCTTGAACGCTGGACACGGGAAATTCTTATTCGTCCCGACCCGCAGGTAATTTGGAAAAGTGAAAAGACCTGTAAGCAGTGGTATATGCCTGACGCAAGGTATGTCCGCTCAAAAACAGGTGGCGGAAAATGGCAGGTGTTTAACCATATCCCTGCTCAGTGGCAGGTTAGGTATAAGGATTTGATGTTTAACATCAAGACTATGGGCTTCAAGCATACAGGGCTTTTTCCCGAGCAGGCAGTTAATTGGGATTTCACACGTGAAATAATCAAAAATTCAAGTCGTGACGATGTTAAGGTGCTTAACCTTTTTGCTTACACGGGAGCCGCAACTGTTGCCTGCCTTAAGGAAGGCGCAAGCGTTGTTCACGTAGATGCGTCAAAGGGTATGGTGCAGTGGGCAAAGGAGAATGCCGTTGCATCCGGTGTTTCCGACTGCGACGTCAGGTGGATTGTTGACGACTGCTTCAAATTTGTTCAGCGTGAAATCAGGCGAGGTAATAAATACGATATCGTAATACTTGACCCTCCAAGCTACGGCAGAGGACCTAAAGGTGAAATTTGGCATCTTGAGGACAGTATTTATGATTTTGTAAGGCTTGTTTCTAAGGTGCTTTCAGACGAGCCTTTAATGGTGCTTCTTAATTCTTATACAACAGGGCTTTCTGCTTATGTTATGAAATTTATTCTTGATGATATAATTACGAGTGAAAAGGGCGGAAGAGTTGAGGCTGACGAAATAGGACTTCCTCTTTCATCGAAGGACAGGGTTTTGCCCTGCGGTTCTTCTGCAATATGGACGTTAAAATAATGAATTTAATTGAATTTCAAAATGTTGATTTTGCTTATGAAATAGACGAGGACGACGATACAAAAACACTTGTTCCCGTGCTTGAAAATTTGAATTTTTCAATAGAAAAAGGTTCCTTTGTTGCCGTTCTCGGTCATAACGGCTCGGGAAAGTCAACTATAGCTAAGCTTACAAACGGAATTCTTTTTCCGCAAAAGGGTAAAGTTCTTGTTGACGGTCAGGAAACAAAGGAAGATGATTCTATTTTTGATATAAGAAAAAAGGTGGGTATGGTTTTTCAAAATCCCGATAATCAGATTGTTTCCTCTATAGTTGAGGAGGATGTTGCTTTCGGAGTTGAAAATCTCGGTGTACCCCCTGAGGAATGTCGCAGACGTGTTGACGAGGCATTGAAAACCGTCGGTATGTATGAGTATAGAACCAAATCACCAAGCAAGCTTTCAGGCGGTCAAAAGCAGAGGGTTGCTGTTGCGGGAATTATTGCAATGCGACCTGAGTGTATTGTCCTTGACGAGCCTACCGCAATGCTTGACCCAAGCGGCAGACGTGAGGTTATTGAAACTGTTAAAAAGCTTAATCGTGAGGAAGGTATAACAATAGTTCTCATTACTCACTATATGGACGAGGCAGTTCAGGCAGACAGAGTTATAGTCGTTGACGACGGTAAAATAAGGCTTGATGATACTCCCGATAAGGTCTTTTCTCAGGTGGATAAGGTTAAATCCTTCGGTCTTGATGTACCGCAGTCAACGGAGCTTATTTACCGCCTCGGACTTGAAAGCGGTAAAGCAATACTTAACGCAGAGGACTGCGCGGAATTTTTAAAATCACTTATTGTTAAATCGGAGGAAAAACGTTAAATGGCATATCTTGTCTGTGAAAATTTAAAATATCTTTACAGCGTTGGAACTCCTTTTGAAACTGCCGCCCTTGACGGTGTCGACTTTGAGGCAGAGCAGGGTGATTTAATAGGAATTATCGGTCATACAGGCTCAGGAAAATCCACCTTAATTCAGCATTTAAACGGACTTTTGGAGCCTCACAGCGGTAAGGTTTTTCTTGAGGGTAATGATATTTGGACAAAGGAAAACAGAAAGCAGATTAGGCAGGTGCGCTTTGCCGTAGGTCTTTGCTTTCAGTATCCCGAATATCAAATATTTGAGGAGTCTGTATATAAAGAAATTGCATTCGGACCAAAGCAAATGGGGCTTGATAACGATGAAATTGACAGGCGTATTAAACGCAGTATGGAATTTGTAGGTCTTGATTTTTCAATAGCTGAAAAGTCACCCTTTGACCTTTCCGGCGGTCAGAAAAGAAGAGTTGCCATTGCATCTATTATCGCAATGGAGCCGAAGGTGCTTATCCTTGACGAGCCCTGTGCAGGTCTTGACCCAAAGGGCAGAGATGTAATTCTTAACCTTATAAAGGATTATCAGAGCAGAATGGGTAATACGGTCATTCTTGTTTCCCATTCAATGGAGGATGTTGCTAAGCTCTGCAACCGTGTCGTTGTGATGAATAAGGGCAAGGTGGCGATGCAGGGCAGTGTAGACTCTGTTTATTCAAGAGGTGAGGAGCTTAAGAAAATGGGACTTAATGTTCCCGAAATTACCGATATTTTTCTTAAGCTTAAATCATTCGGCATTGACTGTAGAACTAATATCTACACAGTTGAACAGGGTGTTGAGGAAATAAAAAAGCTTCTTTCGGGAGGTGCTGAAAAATGATTAGCGATATTACCATAGGTCAGTATTTCCCGGGAAATTCGGTTATTCATAAAATGGATTCCCGAATGAAAATTATTTTGACAGTAGCTTTGATTGTTTCAATATTTCTTTGCAAGAGTATTTTTTCTCTTTTGGCAGTAATTCTTGCAAGCATTATTCTTGTACTTGTTTCAAAAATACCTATGAAAACAGTGCTTAAGAGCATAAAGCCTCTTGCGATAATCATAGTTATAACGTCAATACTTAATCTTTTTTACGGCGACGGTGAGCCGCTTGTTCAGTTAGGCAGGCTTAAAATTACCCAAGACGGAATAATGACAGCAGTTTTTATGGCGGTGAGAATTATTGTTCTTGTTGTTATAAGCTCACTTTTGACATATACAACCTCACCCACAGAGCTTACAGACGGACTTGAAAGAATTTTAAAGCCATTAAAGCTTTTAAAAATAGATGTTCATTCAATTTCAATGACAATGACTATTGCATTGAGATTTATTCCAACCTTGATTGAGGAGATAGAAAAGATAATGTCTGCTCAAAAATCAAGGGGAGCCGATATGGAATCAGGCGGTCTTATCCATAGGGCAAAGGCGCTTATTCCTGTTTTGATACCTCTTTTTGTGTCAGCCTTCAGACGTGCAAACGAGCTTGCATACGCAATGGAGTGCAGGTGCTACAGAGGCGGAGACGGCAGAACAAAAATGAAGGTTATGAGGCTTACCGCAAGAGATTATATTTCTCTTGCAGTAGTAGTGGCGTTTTTCGCACTGATTATTGTGCTTAACCATTTCTTTAAAAATGTTATATGAGAAGATTAGTTATAACAATTCAATATGACGGCTCAGGCTATCATGGCTGGCAGGTTCAGTCTAACGCATTGACTGTTCAGGAGGTCTTTCAAAATGCCGTTGAAAAGGTGTTCGGTGAAAGACTTGATGTAAAAGGCTGCAGCAGGACTGACGCAGGAGTTCACGCAAATATGTACGTGCTGACTGTTGACACCGATATGAATATCAAAGACGACGGTGTTATACTTGCCCTGAATTCCCATTTGCCAAAGGATATTGCAGTAATTGACTGCAAAGAGGGAAGTCCTGATTTTCACCCCAGATATTCCTGTAAATCAAAGGAATATGTGTATAAGCTCTACAACGGTAAAATCAGAAATCCTTTTTTAGCAGATTATGCTCTGTATTATAGATATCCCATTGATGTTGATTATCTTAATGAGCAGGCTCAGGCGTTTGTGGGAACATATGACTATTCAGGCTTTTGCTCGGCTAAAAGTGATGTGGAGGATACAGTCAGGACAGTTAAGAGCTTTTCCGTTACAAGACAGGGAGATATGGTTTATTTCCGTGTTGAGGCAGACGGCTTCCTTTACAATATGGTAAGAATTATGGTGGGAACACTTTTGTTTGTTTCCGAAGGAAAAATTAAAAAGGATGAGCTAAAGGACGTAATTTTGTCAAAGGACAGAAAAAGAGCAGGAAAGACTGCCCCATCCCAAGGGTTGTATCTCAATAAGGTTAATTATTAGGAGGTGACATTTATGGCGGGAAATCAAAGAGAAATGCACAGAAAAGAAAAAAGAGCACAGAAAGACAGAAAAAATAAAATAATTGTCTGGACAATTATTGTTCTGATTATTATTGCTCTTGCGGTTATGAAAATCTTCGAAATCAATATTAATTCCGTAAAGGAGCATTTTACTGACGCTGACGGTAATTTTACAATTACTCAGGGTGTAACGGAGGATAATTTCCCTTATAATATCGACTCGTCAAGAAATGTCACATTAAAAGATGTTAATAAAAAAATAGGTGTTCTCACTCCCACAAGCTTTACCGTTCTTGACAGTAAGAACGCTGATGTGAAATATACCTTTGACCACGGCTATTCAAATCCTATAATGAAAAGCTCAGGCATTTATTCCTTGATTTTTGACCAAGGCGATAAGTCATTTAGGCTTGACACAACAAGCGACAATGTTTATGAAAATGAGGCAAAGACAAATATTTTCTGTGCCGATGTTGCAAAGAACGGCTCTGTTGCTTATGCCGCCGCTTCAAAGGAAAAAAAGTGCGACATCTATGTTTATAACAAGTCGTTAAAGGAACAGCTGTCATACAGCATATCTGACGGATATGTTATTGACATTGCTATAAATGACAGCGGTAATAAGATTTCCTTTGTTACCGTGAACAGTAAAAATGCACAGCTCAAATCTACGCTTTACACTATGAATGTAGGTGAAAACGAGATTAAAGAGAAGCTTGATTTACCTGAAGGAAACGTAGTCGAAATTAAGTATTCTTCAAATAACATATATGTCATAGGCGACAGCTTTCTGTCTGTAATATCAAATCAGAAAAAGGTACGGACAGTTTATAAACAGGGCTCAATCAGTACGGTTGCATATACCTTTACCCCGTCAAACGAGCTTGTTCTTATCTATAACAGCTATACGAATTCTACAGATAATGTAATAGCAAGAGTTAATTCAAACGGTAAAATCAGAAAAGAGGGTAAAATCAGCGGAAATGTTAAGTCTGTTTCTGCGTCATCAAGCATAGTAAGTGTTTTGACAGGTAATGAAATAGCTTCGTTTAAGCTGAGTAATCTTGAAAACACGGGCAGTACGGCGGTAGACGATTCCGTTAAATCAATCTGTCGTATGGGAACTGAGGTCTTTGTGCACAGACAGTCATTAATTGACAGAAGCGAGGCTGAGGAAGATTAACTATATAGATTTATTTCTGATTATCATAACGGTGCTATGTGTCTATCTTGGTGCAAGAAGGGGTATTTTAATCTCCCTTTTGGGAATGCTTAGATTTGCCGTTGGTGTACCGATTTCACTATATGTGGGCGAAACGTATAATAAACCGATTTATGATAATTATATCAGACAGTATGCTCTTGATCAGGTGGGCAAAAAGCTGACGAATTCTCAGGAGATAACAAATTTTACCAATCAGCTTAAGGACAGCATTAATACCTTTTCCTTTCTTTTGGAGGATAAAGCAGACCTTGATATGCTGAATAATCTTACCTCCGATAAAGCGTCTGTATATATAACCGATAATATAATTGAGCCTGTTGCTGTTGAAATTGTAAAATTAGTTTTAATATTATTGACTTTTTTGCTTTTTTATGTAATAACAGGTATAATAGTCTCCACCGCTAAGAAAATCAGAGAAAAGAAGGATTTACCGCTTCACCGTACCAACAGTATCTTGGGCGGTGTGTTCGGATTGGTAAAGGCATTAATAATTGTTCTTGTAATCGGAGCAGTAGCAGATTTAATAGTTACTCTTGACGGTGGCGAATATGAATTTATGCGTCAGCTTTAAAGCAGTACAATTTTAAAATACGTAAATGAAT
>CALYNW010000065.1 GCA_945224895.1 uncultured Clostridia bacterium | reverse complement strand
AGATCATGCCTAGTCTCGTGGGCTCGGAGATGTGTATAAGAGACAGTTTCCACAAAGCAAAATCAAGCGGGTCCTCCTTTTTCTCGCCTACTGCTATTCTTGCTCCTGACTGCAAATCCTCAATAGGCTGATGGCTAAGCTTGCCGTATTCCTTAAATTTCAAGGTTCTGAAATATACGTCGCCGTCAACGGCATAAGCATAACCCTTTTCTTCAAGAGATTTGATTATTTCAATAATTTCATCAATATTTTCTGTTGCCTTTGGGTGAACGGTAGCGTCCTTAAAGTTAAGTCCGTGAGCATCAGTCCAAAATTCTTCAATGTACTTTTTTGAAACTTCCTCAAAGGTCAAGCCCTCTTCATTTGCACGCTTTATAATTTTATCGTCAACATCAGTAAAGTTCTGAACGAATTTAACATTATATCCTCTGTATTCAAGATATTTTCGCAAAACATCAAAAACACAAAGAGGTCTTGCATTTCCTATGTGGATAAAATTATAAACAGTAGGTCCGCAGGCATAAATCTTAACCTCGTTTTTATCAACGGGTATAAATTCTTCCTTTTGCCTTGTCATAGTGTTATAAATCTTCATTTTATCTGCTCCTTTAGTTTTTTTATTTCCTCTTCAAGAGATTTAATTTTTGCTTCATTTTCTCTTATTGCATTCATTAACGGATCGGGGATATGAATTTGGTCAAGGTCATCAACACGTTCACCGTCAATTCTTACAATTTCTCCGGGAACACCGACAACGGTACAGTTAGGCTCAACGTCTTTTACAACTACTGCACCTGCGGCTACCTTAGCATTTCTGCCGATTGTTATAGGACCGAGCACCTTTGCACCCGAGCCAATCATAACACCGCTTTCAATGGTGGGATGTCTTTTTCCAACGTCTTTACCTGTACCTCCTAGGGTAACGCCCTGATATATCATAACATCGTCACCGATCTCTGTTGTTTCACCGATAACAATACCGTTTCCGTGGTCAATACAGACACGTCTGCCTATTGTTGCACCGGGATGGATTTCAATTCCCGTTTTATGCGCCGACCTCTGACTGAGATATCTTGCGATAAAAGGCATATTGTGGTCAAGAAACCATCGAGCCTTTCTATGGCTTCTGAGAGCCTTAAAGCCGGGATACAGAAGAACTATCTCAATAGGGCTTCTTGCGGCAGGGTCATGATCCATAAAGCTTTTAACATCTTCTTTAAAAGAATCAAACATATATATTACTCACTCCTACAATAAAAATGCCCCTGTCAAATGACAGAGGCAATGTAAAACTGCGGTTCCACTCTTCTTTATACTTTACTGCAAAATATTATTACAGCTTAAGCCTCTAACGGAGCTATCCGTCCCGAAATACTTAATTTCCTTCGGGCAACTCAAGAGTGCATTTGGGCAGATATTTCATACAGGTCTTACAGCACAGGGACCTGCTCTCTTAATAAAATATTTTCTGCTTACTTCTCTCTGTCACAGTTTTTATCTATCAATACTATTATATATATTTTTTAAAAATTTGCAACAATTATTTTGTTTTTATAAGATGCCAGCCGTCTTTTGCATAAATGATACCACTCAAAACGGTTACTGCTGTAACAATCCAAAAGGCAATGGTACAATACGTATTAAGCCACGGAGTTGTCATATCAATATCAGCGGCACCCTCACCTATTGCCAAGAGAAGAAAGGTCATACCGGTAGTTGCCATCTGCAAAAACGTTTTTGCTTTACCAAAGGCATTAGCGGCAATTACCTCTCCGGTTGTAGCCGCCGCCATTCTTATACCTGCAACAAGAAATTCTCTTGCAAGCATAAGCATAACGCAAATATCTGTATGCCAGCCCATATTAATAAGAATTAAATAGGCGGCAAACACAAGGCTTTTATCCGAAAGCGGGTCCATAAGCTTACCGAAATCGGTAACAAGCCCCTGCTTTCTTGCGATAATTCCGTCAACCTTATCGCTCATACAGGCGATAAAATAAACAATCAGCGTAGCAACCCAGTGGTAAGGAAATTCGATATAAGCAAACGTCATAAGAAACGGAATACAGCAAAATCTGAAAACCGTAATTTTATTAGGTAAATTCATACTCTCACTCCAATTAAATCATAGCCGTCAAAATCCGTTATTCTTACGTTTACAAATTCTCCGACCTGTATTTTTTTATCTGATGTAAATATAATACCGCTGTCAATTTCAGGTGAGTCAAAATAGGCTCTTCCGTTATACTTGCCGTCAGTATATTCATCAACAATAACCTTAAATGTTTTACCGACTTTTTCTCTGTTGGATTTTTCTGTAACACCGTACTGAATATCCATAAGAACCTCGGCTCTTTCATTTTTTACGTTCTCGTCTATTTGATTATCATAATCATATGCAGGAGTATCCTCTTCAGGTGAATAGGTAAAGCAACCCATTTTGTCAAAGCCGATTTCTTTAACAAAGGAGCAAAGCTCCTCAAACTGTTCATCGGTTTCACCCGGAAAGCCTACCATAAATGTAGTCCTCAATGCCAAATCGGGTATCCTGCTACGCATCTTATCTATAAGATTTTTTAGTTCCTCGTATGAGCCTGTTCTGTTCATACTGCGAAGAATATCCTTATTGCAATGCTGTAAAGGAATATCAATATAAGAGCAAATTTTTTCTTCACTTGCGATAACATCTATAAGCTCATCTGTTATTCTGTCGGGATAGCAATAATAAAGTCTTATCCATTCAATGCCGTCAATCTTAACAAGCTCCTTTAAAAGAGACGCAAGCTTATATTCACAGTAGATTTTAAAGCCGTACTTTGTGGTATCCTGTGCAATGAGAATAAGTTCCTTAACTCCTTTTTCGGCAAGCGACCTTGCCTCACTTATAATACCCTCCATAGGTCTCTCGGTATAGCCACCTCTTATAAGGGGAATAGCACAGTAGGAGCATCTGTTATCACATCCGTCACTTATCTTTAAATAAGCCCAGTGTGACGGCGTAGAAAGCATTCTTTCTCCCTCAAGCTGAAGATATTTCTTGTCGGGAAAAAAGCTTGTTCTGACGCCTATGAGAGCCTTTTGACAAACCTTGACAATATCGTTATCTGCGCCGATACCGATTACAGAGTCAACCTCGGGAATTTCTTTAATTATCTCGTCCTGATATCTTTCTGCAAGACAGCCTGTTACAACTATTGCCGAAATCAAACCCGCTTTTTTATATTCGGCAACCTCAAGGATTGTTTCAATAGCTTCCTTTTTAGCATCCTCGATAAAACCGCAGGTGTTAATTATCATAACATCGCTGTCCTCGATGCTCTGAGCAATTTCAAACCCGCTTTTATTCAATTTTTCAAGCATTAATTCGCCGTCCACCTGATTTTTAGGACAGCCCAGCGAAATCATACCTACCCTATTCGTCATACTCAGCTACACTGTCACACGCCGATTTTATATCTGAATATCTAAAGCCTTTCCTTTGTAAAGAGGCAATAACCTTCTTAAACCCGTCCTCCTGCAAAAGCTTGGACCTGTATTTTGTATTGAGCAAATCAACAATACTTGAAACGGTATCGACATCATATTCAGACATAACTCTGTCGATTATTTCCCGGTCAATACCACGCTTAAAGCATTCCTGTCTGACATTGGCAGGAGAATATTTTTTAGTCTCAAAAAGATATTCAACAAGCCTTTCACAATACCGTTCATCATTAAGATATCCTGCTTCTACGTATCTGTCAACAGCCCTTTGAGCACTAACCTCGTCAACGGTGCGCAAAAGCTTAGCTTTAAGCTCCTTTACGGAATGGTCTCTTCTTGACAGTAAATCAGCACATTTGTTAAGAGCTTTTTTATAATTTATCTTAACAAGGAGCTCATTCCATTCTTCATCGGTAATTTCCGTACCGTCGGGAATATAGTTGTCAAACCAAAAATTCTCATCGGTTGTAACAGTATATTCGTCGTCAAGAAGAATATGAATTTTAGTTCCCCTGCCCTTTTGATGCTTAATAATCATTAATCGTCGTCATCATCAAAAGCAATATCAAGCTCTGCTCTTGCCTCTTCTTTCGTTATTTTTTTCTTTGGCTCATCCTTAGGCTTTGAATCGGCAGCTTTTTCTGCTTTTTCCTGCTGAGCATTTTCAACAGTTTCTTTCATTTTTTCTTTAATTTTCTGTTCAAGCTCAGAGGCAAATTCAGGGTCATTTTTGATTAATTCCTTGACATTGTCTCTGCCCTGTCCCAAACGTCTGTCGCCGTATGAGAACCATGAACCGCCCTTATGTATAATGTCAAAGTCAACAGCCATATCAAGAATTTCTCCGACCTTGCTTATACCTGTGCCGTACATAATATCAAACTCTGCAGTTTTAAACGGCGGAGCAACCTTATTCTTAACTATTTTAGCTCTTGTTCTTGAGCCAATAAAATCAGTTGAAGAGGTCTTGATTGTGTCTACCTTTCTTACATCAATTCTCATTGATGCATAGAATTTTAATGCACGACCACCCGTAGTAACCTCAGGATTTCCGTACATAACACCGATTTTTTCACGTAGCTGGTTAATGAATATGATTATGCAATTAGTCTTATTAACAGTACCTGCAAGCTTTCTGAGAGCCTGAGACATCAGACGTGCATGCTGACCTACGTGGCTGTCACCCATATCACCCTCAATTTCACTTTTAGGTACAAGTGCCGCAACGGAGTCAACAACAATAATATCAATAGCGCCACTGCTGACAAGCTGTTCTGCAATTTCGAGAGCCTGCTCACCGTAATCAGGCTGAGCAATAAGAAGTGAATCAACATCAACGCCCAAATTACCGGCATATACAGGATCAAGGGCATGCTCGGCATCAATAAATGCCGCCGTGCCCCCTATTTTTTGAGCCTCGGCAATACAGTGAAGAGCAAGTGTTGTTTTACCGCTGGACTCGGGACCGTAAATCTCAATAATTCTTCCTCTCGGAAGACCGCCTATTCCCGTAGCAATATCAAGTGTAAGAGAGCCTGTTGAAACAGCGTCAACCTTCAGGCTTGAATTTTCGCCCAAACGCATAATAGCACCTGCACCGAATTTCTTTTCAATATTTTTCATTGCGGTTTCAAGTGCTGTTTTTTTATCTGATGCCATAAAATAACCTCCAATACTTTATCCTATATATTATACTAAATATAGTATTTAAAATCAATAGTTGCACCAAAAATAGTTCTTTATGAAAAAAATAATAAAAAATGCTTGCAATTTGTTTCCACTTGTGATATTATACCAATCGTTCAAGTATATAAGGAGGTGTTCGCAAATGGCAAAATGTGAATACTGCGGAAAAGACGTATCTTTCGGCATCAAGGTTTCTCACTCACACAGAAGATCAAACAGAACCTGGAAACCAAACATTAAAAAAGTTAAGGCTATTGTAAACGGCTCTCCTAAAAGAGTTTATGTTTGCACAAGATGTCTTCGCTCAGGTAAGGTTGAAAGAGCTTAATATTTCGCATAAAAACAGCACCGATTGTTCGGTGCTTATTTTATTTTATTTTATTTAATTTTCAACTGCTTTAAAGCATATTTAATGTTTTTATCTACTCTGTTTGACTCACAGATTTTTTGAATGGTTTTATTATGGACCCAAGCTGAAAGTCTGTTTTCTTCAATTATTTTGTAAACCTTTTCTTCAAATTTTACAAAAGCAACCGATAATGCCCAGGCAACTGCCATATTGACGTAATATTCATCTGATTTCAAAAAAATAAGCTTTTCAAGAACCTCGTCAATATAATCGTCTGTCAGAAAATAATCCATCATCATAACGACTGCAAAGCGAATTTCATATTCACTACCCGATAAATACGGCAATATGAAATTCCAAACGGCAGTCATATTTTTTTGCGTGAATTTATATGTAGAACAGCAGCAATCGCATACTGCCCAGTTATCAATAAGAGGTACAAAATCCTTTAAATCGGACAAATGCTTTTCGATACTGCATTTTTCATAGCCTATTATCATACCCTTTACCATTATTTCTTCATAATAATAGTTAGATAATTTGTATTTATCATTTGCGACTTTCTTAGATATTTTTCGTAAAACAGGTATTCTTACTCCGATTATTCTTTCACGTTCAATATTAGGCACAAGTCTACTGTGAAAATCTGCGTATTTTGTATCTTGATTTTTAAAAAGCTCTTCTCTGATATCCATAATGTTCACTCAAATCTATATATAATCC
>CALYNW010000064.1 GCA_945224895.1 uncultured Clostridia bacterium | reverse complement strand
AAGAAAATTATATCCCCCAAGCATAAGCTTTAAAAGTGCTACTCTTGCCCTTTCACCGCCTGAGCAGACATCAAGCCTTCTGAATACCTCGTCACCCTTAAATAAAAATGCCGCCAAAGCATTTCTAACCCTTGTTTCGGTCATAAAGGGAAAATTAGTCCAAACCTCGTCAATAACGGTTTTGCTCAAATCAAGCTTTGCCTGAACCTGATCAAAATATCCCGTCATAAGATTTGCACCGAATTTAAAGGTACCGTCGTCACGGCTCAAATCACCCATAAGAATTTTTAAAAGTGTGGTTTTTCCGCAACCGTTATCACCGAGGAGAAAAACTCTTTCGCCCTTTTTAACCTCAAAGGTTACGTTTTCAAACACATTATGACTGCCGAAGCTCTTTTTTAAATTTGAAACGCTCAGTACATCTTCACCCGAAACGCATTTATGTGTGAAATCAAAGCGTATTTTATCAACCTTTTTGTCGGGAACAACAAGCTGTGCCTTTATCCTTTCAATAACCTTTTCCTTGCTTTCGGCGGTTTTGATATTCTTCTCTCTGTTCCACTGACGTTGCTGGGCAATTATACCCTCAAGGCGTTCAATTTCCTTTATATCGTTTTCATACTTTTCTTCAACAGCCTTTTGCTCCGCCTCCTTCTTAACAAGAAATTCGGAGTAGTTGCCTTTATAAGAACGTATTTTTTTATTTTCAAGCTCAATGGTTTTATCCGTAATCTTATCAAGAAAATATCTGTCGTGGCTGATTATCAGACAGGCACCGTTGAAATTTTTTAAAAATTCCTCAAGCCATTTTATTGCACTGATATCAAGGTGATTGGTAGGCTCGTCAAGGAGAAGAAAATCTGCCTTTGAAAGAAGTAATTTAGCAAGAATCAGCTTTGATTTCTGACCGCCTGAAAGTGTGGAGGTTGACTTATAAAAATCATTTTCGTCAAAGCCGAGACCTATCAGGGCTGACCTTGTCATTGACTTATATGTAAGTCCGCCGTTTCTGTTAAATTCATTAGTAAGGTTATCCTGAAGCTCAATAAGCTCAGGCGAATGGTCTGCTTTAAGCCTTTCGGAAACGTCATTAAGCTTTTCCTCAATTTCAATTAAATCGGAGAAAACCGAAATAAGCTCTCCCCAAATAGTATTATTATCGGAGCAGGTATGCTGCTGCATATAGCCGAGCCTTGCATTTTTTGAAATAAAGCAGTTACCGCTGTCGGGAGTATACTCCCCTGTTATAATTTTAAACAGAGATGTTTTTCCAACACCGTTTACACCCACAAAGCCAACCTTTTCCTTATCCTTTATATCAAAGGAAATGTTTGAGAACAGTTCATTTTCTCCGAAGGACAATGTTAAATTTTGAACATCAAGTATATTCATAACAAAAATTCTCCAAAAGCAATGCTTTTATTTTACACTATTTTTCATTGAAAGTATAGTAAAAATTTGATAATATATAAATGAAATAAAAATACTTTTATTATAAGAGGAAAAAATTATGGAAATTTTAAAGCTAAAGCCTGTTTTTAAGGATTATTTATGGGGCGGTACAAGGCTGAAAACCGATTTCGGATTTCAAAGCGACTACGACAAGGTTGCTGAGGGTTGGATGCTTTCCTGCCACAAGGACGGAAAAAACACTATAGACGGCGGAAAATATGACGGCAAAGCTCTTGACGAGGTAATTGAAGCTGAGGGCAAGGAAAAAATTGTAGGCACAAGAAGTCTTGATTTTCCCTATTTTCCTGTTCTTATCAAGCTTATCGATGCTAAGGATAATTTGTCTATTCAGGTTCATCCCGATAATGATTATGCACAGAGGGTTGAGGGAGAATTCGGTAAAACTGAAATTTGGTATGTTATTGACGCAACAGATGATGCAAAATTAATCTACGGCTTCAAGGATAAAATCTCATCAGAGGAATTTAAAAACGCCATTGAAGATAACACTCTTTTAGATGTACTAAATACAGTTAATGTAAAAAAGGGCGACTTATTTTTCATTGAGGCAGGAACTGTTCATGCTATCGGTAAGGGCGTTCTCATTGCTGAAATTCAGCAGAATTCAAATTCTACATACCGTGTTTACGATTACGGCAGAGTAGGTGCTGACGGTAAACCAAGAGAGCTCCACGTTAAAAAGGCAGTAGATGTAGCAGTTACAGAGCCTCCAAAATATGACATCAAGCCTATGGGACAGCCTGAAAATAAGGACGGCTACGTTTCAACTCTTCTTACAAAATGCGATTTATTCACAGTTCATCACTATGATGTAACAGAAAAAATCACACTTAACACTAATGAAAAAAGCTTTAATCATATTCTTGTAGTTGACGGCTCAGGTGAAATAAACGGTACTCCTTTAAAAAAGGGCGACAGCTATTTTATCCCTGCATCCTATGGTGACTATGAAATTAAGGGCAAATGCGAGCTTATTGTAACAAATATTTAAAAAATAATTTCTGAAAATGTATAAAAGTCGTTAGCAGTATCATACTACTAACGACTTTATTTTTTAGGAGTGTTATATATGAGAATTGTAAATAACATAGCCCTTATTCTTTCAATTATCGGCGGTATCAACTGGGGACTTATCGGCCTTTTCAAATTTGATTTAGTCGCTTGGATATGCGGAGGTCAGGACTCAATTCTTTCAAGAATTATTTATACAGTTGTGGGACTTGCCGCAATATGGTGCATCAGCCTTCTCTTCAACAACAGAACAGCAGAGGAATAAGCAAAGCTCCCGTATCAAATTTGATACGGGAGCTTTCAGACTGTCGATAAAGTGGTCTGAACCACGCCAAAGTACGTGAAGATAAAATAACAGTAGTATGAAGTATTAACTGATTAAACCTCAACAAACCAGCCGTTTAAGGTTAAGCAATCGGACATATTGTTTTCAACAAATGCCTTGCAGAAATCATAGCCTGCTCCGCCCTCGGCAAGCACAGGAGTAATCTTTCCGTCTGCAAGAGCCTTGTAGATTTCGTCGTAATTCTTTTGAATTTCCTCATTCTCTGAAACGAAGGTAGCATAGATACCCTCGGTTGCACAGTTTTCTGAAATTACTGTTCCGCCCTTGTAGTCTGTTAGGCAATCCTTAACTGCTTCGCCGTAATTTTTAACTATGGTAGTATAAGCGTCTTTATTATTTTCGCCTGCTGAAATTACGCCTAATTCAAAATCGAAATTCCACTTGGCAGTATACGCAGAATCAGCTTTGCTGTTACCGCCGGCAAATATCATTGTTGCACCGTGGTCATACATAGATTCACATACAGCGGCATATCGGTCAACCATTTCAAAGGTTGTATTCCAGTAATACTCATTCTCCATTGCAATTCCCGCGCTTTGACCGTCGGCACCAACATTCTCCCAATGTGAGAACATATAGCCTTCCTTCGGAACTGCTGCGGCTACCGATACAGTATCACCTGCAACATACGAGCCTGAGCCCGTTGAAGCACCGTCACCGCCCTCGCCTGTTACAACTGTAACATTAAAGGTAGGAACATCGCTTAATTTATAAACAGGAGTTACGGTCACATCAGTGTCTGTAACGGTAACCTTTGTTTCGGGGCTGCTTTCATCCTCAATTTCACCTGCAACATCAGAGCAATCCCAATGGTCAAACACCATATTCTCGGGAGCGGCAGGAGCCTTGATGTCTGTCTGTCCGTTAATTGAAACAGCCTGTGTGGAAACAGCGGTTGTGTCATCTGAATCCATTACATTAACATAACAAAAATCATCTTCAATATCCTTATATGTGGCTGTAAGGGTGCAGTCGCATTTTTCAACAAGGAGATTCATTGATGACTTTGTTTTTGATGAAATATTAACCTTCTTGTCCTTTACGCCCTCTGTATCGCTCTTAACCTCCCAGTGATCAAATACCTTACCTGCGGGGGCAGGATCAGCAGTAATTGTTACGTTACTGCCCTCTGTATATGTACCTGAACCTGTACCGTTTACTACATTAACTTTATAGATTTCTTCGTCCTTGACGTCGTCAATTTTATCATAGCAGGCGGTAACGGTAAAGCTGTAATCATAATCACGAAGCGGAGAATCGTAATCTGCCCAGTCAAGGGTAACAGGAATACCGAGGCTGTCGGCAGCATATGCGGCACCCTGTGCAAAGCCTGCACCGTAGTTTGCAGAATCATCACTGCTTTTTTCGCCGAAATAACCAAGCTCAGTATTTCCGTTTGCTACTGCAATATATCCTGCAAGGAAACCGCTTTGAAGTGTATCAAAGGTAACGCACATAACGTTTGAAATGAAACGGTCAGTGCTGTCCCCTGCGGAATGAGGAATCGCATCAAGCAAAATAAACTTAACATCAGGATATGACGGAGCAACCTCATAAGCCGCAACCGCAAAATCCTCTCCGGGGAAAATTATGTACTGAGCACCGTTCTTGGCTGAAAGATCAACATATTTTTCAATGCTTTCAACGGTAAGCTCTCCGTTCTCGTCAAGGGTAGGCTGATAATATCTCTGAACAAGTCCGTTTTCATCTGCGAAAGCGTTTATGCCCTCCCACGCACATTGATTATAACCGCCGTCCTTAATATCACCGCCGTTGGTAATAAGAACTATATCGCTTTTAATTTCGCTTTGCTTTGAGCAGCCTGCCACAGCAAACACCGTGCTGACAACAAGCACTAAACATAAAATAATTGAGACCGCCTTTTTCATAGCCATCCTCCAGTAAAGAAATTATCACTTATTTATAATAGCAAAAAATAATTAATAATGCAATAGCAATATTGATTTAAAAATCAAAAAACATTATAATAAACTCATTGAGGTGATTTTATGCTTGAAAAGCAACTGGAATATATAAGAAAAATAACCGATTTTAAGCCTGATATTGCCATTGTTCTCGGTTCGGGATTAGGCGGTCTTGCTGATGAAATATCGGCAGAATGTGTAATCAATTATAGGGATATTCCCGATTTTCCCGTGTCAACCGCCCCATCTCACAAGGGTAGATTTATCTTCGGCAAAATAGGAGATAAAAAGGTTGCCGTTATGCAGGGCAGAATTCATCTTTACGAAGGCTATTCTCCCTGTGAGGCTGTTATGCCTATCAGACTTTTAAGAATTATGGGGGCAAAAAAGCTTCTGCTTACAAATGCGTCAGGCGGTATTAACAAAGGCTTTAATGTGGGTGATTTTATGGTGATTACAGACCATATTTCCTGCTTTGTACCGTCACCCTTAAGAGGGCAAAACGATGACTGCTTGGGAACACGATTTCCCGATATGAGTGAGGTTTACTCAAAAAGGCTTATCAACATCGTTGAAAGCACTGCCGAGAAATGCAGTATAAATATTAAAAAGGGTATTTATCTTCAGCTCGGAGGTCCGAATTTTGAAACACCTGCGGAAATAAAAATGGCAGGTTTAATCGGTGCCGACGCTGTAGGAATGAGCACTGCCATTGAGGCACAGGCAGCTGTTCACTGCGGCTATGAGGTGGCAGGAATAAGCGTAATATCAAATCTTGCCTGCGGTATAAGTGATTCGCCGATTACCGCTAAGGAGGTTGAGGAAACGGCAAACAGGATTGCTCCTCTTTTTGTAAATCTTGTTAAAGAATCAGTAAAGGAATTCTAATATGGAAAATTTAAGGTTTAGTGACGGAAGGCTTGAAATACTTGACCAAACTCTTTTACCCAACGAAGAAAAATGGGTTGAAATTAAAAATAAAGAACAGGCATACACGGCAATTCAGACGCTTATGGTAAGAGGTGCACCTGCAATAGGCGTTTTTGCAGGATACTGTACCGCCTTGTTTTCAAAGGAAAACGATATATATGAGTTGAAAAAATACCTTGACTCGTCAAGACCTACTGCCGTCAATCTCAGTTGGGCTACCGACAGAATTGTAAAGGCTTATGAAAATGGTAAAAATCCTTTAGATGAAGCCGAGGCAATCAGAAATGAAGATATTGAAATGTGCCGTAAAATCAGCGAATACGGTTTATCGCTTTTAAAGGACGGTGACGGTATATTAACTCATTGTAACGCAGGTGAGCTTGCCGCAAGCAGATACGGTACAGGCTTAGGACCGCTAATTTTAGGCAAGGAAAGAGGATATAATTTTCACGTTTACAGCGATGAAACAAGACCTCTTTTACAGGGAGCAAGACTTACGAGCTATGAGCTTGAAAGGGCAGGAATTGACGTTACCCTTATATGCGACAATATGGCAGGCTTTGCAATGCAGCCGGGACTTATTGACGCTGTACTGGTA
>CALYNW010000063.1 GCA_945224895.1 uncultured Clostridia bacterium | reverse complement strand
TTTGTTTTTACAGCCTATTTTTTATAAAATTGCTTTTTGCAGAATACAGATTTAATCAACATTATTTGTTAAATACTTTTCTGCTTGAAGGTTAAACATATAGGCATAGGTACCGTTCATTGCCATTAGCTGTTCGTGAGTTCCCTGCTCTATAATTTCTCCTTTTTCCATAACATAAATCATATCAGCATTAACCGTTGTTGATAGTCTGTGAGATATAAACACAACTGTTTTATTCTCTGCTGCTTCAATCATAGACTGATTGAGATTATATTCTGCAACAGGGTCTAAGTTTGCAGACGGTTCATCAAGAATTACATAAGGACATTTTTTATAAAATGCTCTTGCAATGGCAACCTTTTGGCTTTCGCCACCCGACATCATAATTCCATCGTCATCAAATTCACGGAGCAAAAATGTATTAATACCATTCGGTGTTTTCTTATCAAATCCGCTATGCTTTAATGCTTCCCAAACAGAAGCTTCATCAAATTCCTTATCAAGAGAAACATTTTCACCGAGAGTTGCAGCAAAAATTTGGAAATCTTGAAATACAGCCGAGAAACGATTTCTGTGAGATTCAACAGAAACATCACGAATATCCTGAGAGTCAATAGTAATTCTGCCATTGGTTACATCATAAAGCCTTAATAACAGATTTGTAAGCGTTGTTTTACCGGCACCGTTATAGCCTACAAGGGCAATCTTCTCTCTTGGATGAAGAGTAATATTGATATTTTTTAGGGTAGGCTCGGTATTTCCGGGATATGTGAAGCTTACGTTTTCAAGCTTAATTTCCTTAGGCTCGGTAATTTCCGCAACCTCACTTCCATCATTAATTTTACTTTCTGTTTTAAGGAACTCACGGTATTTCTCAATCATTTTTGCACGCTCTGAAAAATTACGAACTGCTGTAACTGTAAGGAATGAGAATGAAGCCGCAATCGAAAACGCACCGTTAAAGCTTGCAACGAAATCTCCTGCCGAAAGGATTTGCTTTTCCAAAACGCAGTATCCAAGATAGAGTGGCAAAATGAACATAAAGCCTATTATTTGCACGCCTGTTTCCTGAATGAAATACATAATATCAATTTTTCTGATATATTTCCTTTGATTATCGCAGACCTCCTGTGCTGCCTCGTTATATCGTTTCATAAGAAGAGGCATAATATTATTCATTCTAACCTCTTTGACATAATCCTGAAGATAGAAAACTCTTGCGAAATAATCTGCCTTACGATGAAGTCTGTTATTATCCTCACGGCGTTGCATTTGAACAGTTCCGATTTTCTTGCTGATAGGAGTAAAGATTGCAACAACAGCAAGAATAATTACAAGACAAACAGGGTCAATAGTCAGTAAAATTGAAGCAATGGTAATCAAGGATACAAGCTCTCCGACATAGTGCTCAACCAATCCCATAACATTTTGAATATTATCTGATGACGACTCGATTGTTAAAATGAAGTTATTATAGAACTGGGGATTATCATAGCATTCCAAATCAAGTGATTTTGCCTTTTCGTACAAGGTTTTATTCAAGCCCTGATATGCCTTTTCTCTTGCAACATTCCAATAAAATTCTCTATACAACCAGTTTGCAAGCCTTGATACAATAAGAACAGCTGCAACAACAAGTACAACCTTGAATACATCCTTAGCAGAAGCACCCTGCTGAACAAGGTCAATCATATACTTTACACCGAGAACGGAAATAATTCTTGTTGGAAGTTTTTCAATTATTCCATACAATATGTCGCCAACAACAATTCCCGGCGATACTTTGAAAAGGAGTGCTACAAAATAGGCAATATTATTAACCATCGAATGTTGTTTGACAGCCTTATTCTTCATAGTCAGCACCTTCCTCTCTTTTATAGGCAGATGCTTGAAGAGTAAACATTTCGCTATACCTGCCTCCCGCCTCCATCAGCTGATTGTGACTTCCTGTTTCAATAATTCTGCCATCGTCAAGAACAAAAATTCTATTTGAAAGAACTGCACTTGAAAGTCTGTGAGAAATATAGATAACAGTTTTGTTTTGTGTTGCTTCAATAAGATTTTCATACATCTTATTTTCTGCAATCGGATCGAGTGCTGATGACGGCTCGTCAAGAATAGCAATATCAAATTCCTTTGCAAAAATTCTTGCAACGGCTGTTTTTTGAGCTTCACCGCCGGATAAACCGGCTCCGTTTTCATCAAACTCTCTTGTTAAAAGAGTATTGCCTTTTTTATCAAAGGTGCTGATTTTATCCCATGCTCCGCTTTTTCTCATTGCCTGCTCTGCTATTCTTTCATCCTCCTCGTTACATTCACGACAGAGTACATTTTCGTTTACAGATAGAGCAAAGGTTTTGTAATCCTGAAAAACAGTTGCAAAGCGTTCACGAAGTGAATTTTGCTCATACTCTTTAATATCAACTCCGTTATACAATATCTTACCCTCGGTTACATCGTAGAATCGCAGAAGAAGCTTAACGAGGGTTGATTTTCCCGCTCCGTTTATACCTACAACTGCAACCGTTTCACCCTTATTAATTTTTAAACTGACATTCTTCAATGAATAACGCTTGGCTGACGGATATTTGAACGAAACATTCCTTAATTCCAAGGATTCAAACTTAGGAGCCATTATTGTTCCGTTCTTAACCTTCGGTTCGTATTCTAAAAAATCACGAAGATTTTGAAAATAAAATGCAACCTGATTTAGGTCGGAAAAGCTACGTGCTATTCCCTGAGCAGAATCGGCAACAGAACGAATCGAGGAAAGAACGACGGAAAACCCCGAAACATCAAGACTGTTTTCCGAAACGAACTGATATCCGGCATAGGCATATGTTCCGACAATAGGTATAAACTCTCCGAAAATGGAACTTACAGAGCTAAAAAGAAATAATTTAAAACCGTATTTCTTAATAATTGCAATATTGTCCTTAATCGCATTATCAAAGCGCTTCATAATTGCAGAAAAGATATTTGATGTTCGCATATCCTTTGAAAAATCCTTTAAAAAAACAGTTCTTTGGATGTATGATTTAATGCGGTTATTCGTTGTCATTGAAATATCACGCTTAAAAACAACCTTAGCCTTTAGTATTTCAACAGGGAATACCAACAGAACAGGGGCAAGAAAAATGAGATATCCTTTGTCGATTGACATAACAATAGAGATTATTGAGACAAATGAGAAAAGCAATCCAAATACGATTGATAAATTCCAAGAGAACATAACAAAATATCCCTTAGTCAGAATATCGGTTGCCCTTTGGTATTTGTCATAAAAAGCAGGATCCTCATAACAGCTGACATCAACCTTTGATGCCTTTTCAAACAGCATATTGTTGAGCGACTTAAATATTTTCTTCTGACCTACATTAGTTACATAATCTCCCCAAACAGAGATTGCTTCAGTCACTAAGCCGATAAAAAGGAAAAGAACAAGGCATTTTACATAATACTTGAAATCGCCTGTTCCTGTTATTGCTGTTAAAAGCACCTTTAAAAACAAAACGCCTTGAATGAAGTGCTTAAATAAATCAGTTGAAATTTCAGAAATAATTCCACTGAGCAAAAACCATTTGTCGGCTTTACAAAGTATCTTTATTGCCCATATCAGATTTTTGATAACAGGCACCTTCTCGTGTTCTTCATATGGTATCCACGGCATCCCTGTCCCTCCTTTTACCTTATTATTTAAACATAATACAATAAATGCCTGATTTTTGCAATGATTTAACTTAAAAAACAGGGCTCTATTCGAGTCCTGTTTTCTATTTAAAAAGTCTTCTTATTCGCTTTTCAATTTTAAGCTTGTAAAGTCTTGTAACTGCTTCAATCATAAAATCATAAATGACAAATAGGAAATTCATCATAACTGCAAACAATACGATTAAAAATTTTCCCTCTCCCTCATCAAGAAAAGGTATTCCGAATACATAAACAAGAATTAACTGACAGGCAGTCAGCATTGCATTAAACAGTAATAGTTTTAGAATTATTCTCAAAGGCTTTGCCTTAATCCTGTCAATACCGCATTTTACAATAGGATAGTATCCGAAAAATGTAATATACATTAAAACACATTCCTTATCGGCCACAAGCATAAAGGACAAAAGAGATGTTGCAATATAAGTAATCCAGGCACTTTTTGTACCGAAGGTGGTTTTCAGCATAATCATAGTAATGCTGACAAGCATAGGCATTGCATAAGCAAGCACAAATGTTATTCCTCCGAAAAACAGCAGAACACAGGATAAGGCAGTCACTATTGAACAGACCGCTATTGTAGTTGCATTTTTCATAGATTTCACCTTTTTGATTATTAACACAGTAAAGATTAGTGTAAAAATATGTAATTATTATGAACAATGCGTTAAATATTTGTTCATATTTAATAAATGTTATTTACTTTTTATGTTCAAGAATATATAATTAGTACATATTAAAAGAATTCTACGGGGTGATTCTTATGAAAAAAGGTATGATTATTTTACTTGCGGTTTTACTGCTTGTATCATTGGTGTTTGCCGCCTGCTCTGCAAAAAATGATGAAGCAAATGACGACGGCTCCTCAACATCATCTAATTCGGAAAACAATCTTGAAAATGCCGACACAGAATACGGTTTTGAAACCGAGGTTGTTACAGATGATAAGGGTAAAGAGGTAACAGACAGTGACGGTAATACCGTTACTACAGACGTTGCTGTTGTTTATAAAACAGACAGTAAGGGCAATACCTACGCTCAAAAGCTTGATGAAAACGGTGAAGGCGTTACCGACAAAAAGGGAAATGCAGTAACTGTAAAAGCCACAACTACAAAGAAATCAAGCAGTACCACAAAAAAGGCAGACAAAGGCAGTACTTCTTCCGACAACAATAAGTCAACTGCAACAACTGTAACAACTACCGCAGTAAATAACAATAAGCCGACAAGCTCAACGACAGAGGATAAAACTACTGCCACAACAAAGAAAAATGTTGAGCTTACAAAAGATGCCTCCACAACAAAATTTGAAGGTAAGGAGGAGGTTCCAAAGACTGATGCCACAGGTGAGGAGGTTAATTTCTCCGAGTCTGACCAGGAAATTATTTCGTCTATGCTTGAGGTTCCGAACCTGTATCGTTCAAGCTACGAAAATTCAGACGGTATTCCGATAGACACAGCCGTTTACACGGCAGTATGGATGGCTCAGCGTGAGGGCGGAACAGGATTAGGCAAGGATGCCCCCTATGCTTCAAACCCGATTATACTTAATCTCTTTAAATTTTACGGCAACACGGTTGTAAACTTTAAGACAAAATGTAATTCCGTTTCAAATACTCCCATTACTTATGTCAGCAATAAGGATCAATTTATAATCAACGAATTCACCGAAAAGAAGCAAACTGTTAATATAACAAAGGTAGAGGATTTGGGAAATAACAATTTCTACAAAATCACCGGCTCTGTATCCGGCGCTGGTAAAATTTCTAAGGTTGTCGCAATCGTTCAGAAAAACAGACTTGAACCTACATTAGGCTTTTCAATTAAGGCTCTTAAATGGTCATAATCAAAAAACAGTATAGAAAAAGCTCCTACTCATATGAAGTAGGAGCTTTTATTACGGCAAAATCAATAAAGCTTTTCGCCGTTTTCTATAGCAGTAATTTGGTCAACTCTTGTTTGGTGGCGACCGCCCTCAAACTCTGTATTAAGGAAAACGTCTGCCATTTCTATTGCAAGACCCGCACCAACAACTCTCGCACCCATACAAAGAACATTTGCGTCATTATGGGCTCTTGTGTATTTAGCACTGAAATAATCAGAACAACAGCAGGCACGGATACCCTTAACCTTGTTTGCCGCCATTGAAATTCCAACACCTGTTCCGCAACAAAGAATTGCCTTATCACATTCGCCTGAAGCAACCTTATCGCAAGCCTTCTGTGCACTGATTGCATAATCATAGCGCTCAGGCGAATAACATCCGACGTCTATGTAATCAATTCCCTTTTCATCAAGGTAAGCCTTAATTTCCTCCTTCAGGGGAAATCCTGCGTGGTCAGAACCTATTGCTATCATTTCTTAATCTCCTTTTTTAGCTTTAATTCTCTTTCTGCCTGACTTAGCCTTAAATAAACAGGCATAAGCTCAGCGGCAGTAATTTTTTCTTTATATTCAGCCGCTCTTGAAACACCGATACCGTTTTGGTATCTCCTGTTTTCATCGGCAAGAATAACATTATCAAGACCTATGCTATTATAACAAAGCTCTGCCCCGTCCCCTGCAATGACTGCATTTTCATAAGCAGAAAGCTCTTTTCTCAGGTCATCAATGG
>CALYNW010000062.1 GCA_945224895.1 uncultured Clostridia bacterium | reverse complement strand
GAAATCGGTAAGGAATACAAGGCATACTGCATTAAAATCGACCCCGAAATCGTTATTGAAAATAAGGAGTATAAGCAGCATCTTTTGAAAAAGGGCTTTAAGGAGCTTAACCCAGGCTGTATGGATTTTGAAAATGTTCAGCCAAGATTCGTATACTGCTTCGACTACAACGGTATGGATGAGGATGAGCTTATGCTCACCTTTAAATCCGACTACAGAAACAGAATAAGAAAGTCTCCTAAGAAGGGTGTTGAGGTTAAGGTCTGCGGTAAGGAGGCACTTGACGATTTCATAAGAATTATGAATGAAACAGGAGAAAGAGACGGCTTTTCCACAAGACCGAAATGGTATTTTGAACAGATACTTGACTGTATGACTGATGATGCAAGGCTCTATATGGCATACTATAACGGCGAAGCAATCGCAGGTACACTTGCAATTAAATGGGGACAGAATGTTATGAAATACCAGTACGGTGCCTCCTCAAATGCTCACAGAAATGTTTATCCAAACTATGCTTTGCAATGGGCTATGATGCAATGGGGTATGGAATGTGGCTGTAAGACTTATGATTTCGGCGGTATTTCAGGCGACTGTCAAAATCCCGACAATCCCCATTACGGCTTGTGGAGATTTAAGCACGGCTTCGGCGGATATATGAAGGAATTTGTGGGCGAATTTGATTATGTTATAAACAAGCCTGTATATAATCTTTACAACTTAGCAACCAAAATTCTTGAAAAAATCAGAAAATAACAGGACTAAATAAATGAGCAGATACGTAATTGATAAAAATAAGCTTGAAGAAAATATCAAAATTGTTAAAGATAAGTCCGGAGTTGACGTTATCGGAGTGGTAAAGGGAAACGGCTACGGCTTCGGTATAAAGGAATTTGCAGGTGTGCTTAAGGATAACGGTATCAAGACATTTGCGGTTACCGAGGTTGATGATATTGAGGAGCTTAAAGGCGTGCTTGATGAGGACTGCAATATTCTTGTAATGCGTTCAACAGGTATTGATGAAGAAGCAAAAATCATTGCCGAAAACGGCTGTATTGCCACAATCGGCTCTCTTAACTCAGCAAAGGTTATGGACAAGGTGTCAGCTGAATTAGGCGTTGTTACAAAATGCCACCTGAAAATTGACACAGGAATGGGCAGATACGGCTTTATGCCAAGTCAGGTTGAGGACGCAATTAAGTGCTACGGCTTTAAAAATCTTAAATTCATCGGAGCATATACTCATTTCTCCTCTGCCTTCAGAAATACCGAGCTTACAAAGGCTCAGCTTGAAATGTTTAAGGACACTATGAAGCAGATAAAAAAAGCAGGCAATGATGTGGGAATTATCCATGCGGCAAACTCCCCTGCCCTTTTAAATGTTGAAGATGTTTGTCTTGACAGCGTAAGAATAGGCTCTGCCTTTACGGGACGGGTTATAACAAAAAGCAAGATACCCCTTAACCGCATAGGCTGTCTTGAGGCAGAAGTTATTGAAACAAAAACAGTTCCCCCGGGATATGCAATCGGCTACAACGGACTTTACAAAACAAAAAGAGAAACAAAAATCGCCATAGTGCCTATCGGCCACTATGACGGCTTCGGTTTGACTAAGGAAAAGGAAATCGCTGATTTTCACTCTGTACTTTCCCAGCTTAAAAAATATCTGAAAAAAACGCAGATGTATGTTAAAATAGACGGCAGGATGTACAGTGTTATCGGTGAAATAGGACTTTCTCACACGGCAGTTGATATTACGGGAAGTGATGTTAAGGTCGGCGACCTTGCAACAGTTGATATTTCTCCCCTTATGGTAAACCCGAGAATAAAGAGAATATATAAATAGCGAAAACAGAAAGGCTGTATCTATCCGTTTAGGAAAGATACAGCCTTTATTTTTTTATTATTTCCAGCTTTGAATAATTGACGGATTTTCAAAAATCTCATCAAGTCTTCTGAAGAACGGTACAATATCACCGTAGTCAAGGGCTCTGTGGTCAATGGCGATGGTAAGAGGAAGAATAAGCCTTGGTTCAATTTTATCAACACCGTTTTCGTCTGTTACAACAGTAGGTCTTTTCTGAGCTGCATTAACTGCAATAGCAGTTGTCTGCGGTGGGATAATTTCAAGAAGGAAACATTCGCCCTTCTGCTCTCTGTAAATTGAACCGAGGTTAGAAATAGTTGTTGTACCCTGTTCAATATCGTGCTTAGTCAGGCGGTCCTCTTTAGGAATAGAATAATACTTCTTCTTCTTTGAGCCGCTCAAGGTCTTAACCTGATGCTTACCCGGCATTTTTGAGCCGTAAAGTCTTCTTATTGCCTGAAGCACCTTGCCCTGCTTAAGTCCGTTAAGAGTATTATCGAGGGAAACCTCAAACATAACCTCGTTCATATCGGAGTTCTTTGCTCTTCTTATGCTGTCATTAATATCGGCAGTCATTTGAGAAAGGGTTTTATCCCCCATATCGTGCATATTAATTGTCATCATTTCTCCGCTTGGAAGCACCATAGGCATTGAAATATCAATATGGTCAAAATATTTGAGAGTACCTCTTACGAGCTTTCTATTAAATTCAAGATGTGTATTCATTTTCGGCGCTGCTTTATATCCCTCACAGATAATTTTAAGCATAACCGTATTAATTGTTATTTTCTTTGACTTATCGGTACAGTCGGCATTAAGCTTTTTACACTCCTTAAAAAGCTCTGTAACGTCTGCATTGTATACTAACGTGGCATGTGGGATAGTCTCCCAGCTTTCCGCCGTCATATTTGATACAATTTTACGTGCGATACCAAAACGTTCTTTCTTAACTAATGCCATTGATGTGTTCTCCTTTTTAATAATATACGACATTTAACCGTTTAATTTTCTGATTGTAATTTTTCCTTGGCAGATGCAAGCTTGCTCTTAACACCATCTTTAATCTGCTCCTTTGCAGTTGACAGATAATCCAATATCTCATCCTTGGAGAAGGGCTCCTCATTGAATCTCTTAGTGTATTCCAGAACAAGATGCGGTCTGAATTTAGGATGGGCAATAGAAATAAGAGCCCTTGCCCTTTCTTTTAAGGTTTTACCCTTAAGCTGAGCAATACCGTATTCCGTTACAACGTAATTGACGTCGTTTCTCGGGGTGGTAACTGCACTGCCCTCCGTAATAAGAGGAACAATTCTTGAAATCATACCGCCCTTTGCCGTTGAGGGCATAGCGATAATTGAACGTCCGCCCTTACTCATAGTAGCGCCTCTGACAAAATCCACCTGACCGCCTACGGCTGAATACTGATTAAGACCTACAGTATCGGAAACCACCTGACCTAAAAGGTCAACCTGCAGGCAGGAATTTATTGAAACCATATTGTCGTTTTTCGCAATTTCAATAGGGTTATTTACATAGTCGATAGGGTGAAGCTCAACAGACGGATTGTTATTAATATAGTCGTTAAGCTTCTGAGAGCCGAATGCGGCACCGATAACGGTTCTGTAAATATTGGTCTGCTTTTTCTTGTTATTAATGATGCCTGCTTCAAGTAAATCAACTACACCGTCGCCCACAAGCTCACTGTGAAGCCCTAAATCCTTTTTATCCCAAAGCTGAGCACAAACAGCATTCGGTATACCGCCGATACCAAGCTGCAGGCAGTCACCGTCATTAATCAGCGAAGCACAGTATTTACCGATTTTCATTTCCGTATCGGTAATTTCAACACCCTTAACCTCGGGAAGCTTTTCGTCATACTCAACAAAATATGTAAAATCTCTTACGTGCTTAATACTGTTGCCAAAGGTTCTGGGCATATATTTATTTACCTGCGCAATAACAATCTCGCAGTAATCTGTAGTTCCTCTTGTATAATCAACAGTAGTTCCGAAGGAAACATAGCCATGCTCATCGGGAGGTGAAACCATAACTACACTTACTCTCGGACAGATATAATTCTTTATAATCTCGGGTATCTCATAAAAATGAGAGGTTGTAAATTCGCTGACACCGCTTGAAATAGCCTTTCTGTTGCTTGGTGATGCAAAAAGGCAATTTAAGGTGAAATGTCCCTTCATTTCAGGTCTGCACCAAGGGGAGTCCCCCAAGGTAAGCATATTTATTATTTCAACATTATGATAATTCTCATAATGCTCAACAAGAGCCCTTTCTATTGCGAAAGGCTCTCCGCAACCAAATCCTGTTACAACCTTGTCGTTATCGTGAATTGCTTTAATTGCCTCCTCGGCAGTGACAAGCTTGCTTTTATAAATTTCTTTCCAACCCATCTCCTATACCCCTTAAATTATTACGAAATGAACTTTTTGTATAAATATATCATTTTTATAATACATTAATTTACATCACAATGTCAATAAAATAATTATTAAATATTGCATATAATATATACCGATGAAACTCCTTAGCATCAGAATAGAGGATATATTAATGGCAAAAAATATGATTATCGGTCAATCGGGAGGACCTACGGCAGTTATAAATTCATCTCTTGCAGGTGCCATTGACTACGCATTCGGGCAAAAGGAAATTGATATCGTATACGGAATGATAAACGGTATCGAGGGCTTTCTTGACGGCAACACCATAAATCTTAGTGACATTTTTAAAAGCAATCCCTATGAGCTTAACAGAATGAAGCTTACCCCTGCAATGTATCTCGGCTCCTGTAGATACAAGTTGAAGAACGACGAAAAGGAATATGAAAAAATCATTGATTTGCTTAAAGAAAGGAATATAGGTTACTTCTTTTACATCGGCGGAAACGACTCAATGGACACGGTTTACAAGCTGTCAAAATATACGGTCAGCCACGGTATTGATATAAAAATTGCAGGAATACCGAAAACCATTGACAATGACCTTGTGGGAATAGACCACTCCCCCGGCTTCGGCAGTGCGGCAAAATATATTTCCTCGGCAGTCAGGGCAGTTGCTTATGACACAAGCATATACAATGTTAAAAGCGTTCATATTATTGAAACAATGGGAAGAAATGCAGGCTGGCTGACAGCGTCGTCTGTACTTGCAAGACACGGAGACTCCATTGCGCCCCATCTTATTTATCTGCCCGAGGTACCATTTTCAACAGAAAAATTTATTTCAGATGTTAAACAAAAGCTCAGGGAATACAACTCTGTAATAGCGGTTGTAAGCGAAGGGCTCAAGGATAAAAACGGAAGATATATATGTGCTCAAAAAGGTAATGTTGACCGCTTCGGTCACGTAATGCTCAGTGGTACGGGAGCATATCTGAAAGCCTGCATTGAAGATGAAATCGGATGTAAGGTCAGAGCCCTTGAGCCAAGCGTTCTACAAAGAAGCGGCGGTCACATCTCCTCTCTGACAGATGTTGAGGAGGCTTTCAATTTAGGTACTGTGGCAGTAAAGGCGGCTATTAAAGGACAGACAGGAGTTTTCTCCACTCTTAAAAGAACATCAAATATTCCATACAGCGTTGAATATAAAACAGAAGACGTTTCAGTTGTTGCAAATGCAGAAAAAACCGTGCCCCTTGAATGGAGTAACAGCGACGGACATGATGGTACACAGGAAATGATTGATTATCTTAACCCGCTGATTGAGGGTGTTGTACAAATGCCTTACAGAAACGGTCTGCCCGATTATATTGATATTTCACATCTTGATATCAAAAAGCAGAAATACAGGGAATAAAAAATCCGCAGGAAATACCCTGCGGATTTTTGCTTTTTATCGTATTAACAAATTAGTATTTGTCGAGATGTTCAGGTGTGAAATCACCGTAGGGGCGACCAGTGGTCGCCCGCTTATAACGGGCTTGCAATGCAAGCCCCTACGAAAGTTTGTTACAGTAACACACCTACAAACCCTAATTTAATATTCCACCTTAAAGCCTTCCTCTGCTTCGGCTACCTTAAGCATTACGGCACATTCGATACGCTTTCTGTGAAGCTCACAGCCGAAATCGTAAACGCCGTTTACACTGCCTGTAGTGTGGTAAGCATTGGCGGCGCAACCGCCCGAGCAGTAAAGCTTTGCAAAGCAGTCCTTACATTCCTTATGAGAATAGACATTACACTGCTCAAACTGATTTAATACTTCCTTATTGGTAACGCCCTTCCATATATCACCCAAAAGGAATTTTTCATCACCTACAAACTGATGGCAGGGGTAAAGCTCTCCGCTTGGTGTAACGGCGAGATACTCTGTACCTACTCCGCAACCCGATACTCTTTTAACAATACAGGGACCTGCGTCAAGGTCAATCATATAGTGATAAAATGTAAAGCCGTTACCCTTTCTGTATCGTCTGAGCATTTCATCTGCAAGTATTTGGTACTGCTCCTTGAGAACAGGTAAATC
>CALYNW010000061.1 GCA_945224895.1 uncultured Clostridia bacterium | reverse complement strand
GAACAGACTGATAAACCCTAATTTGTAAAACTATTTATTGTCGGGAAAAGGTGTTCATCATTAAATCGCCTATCTTCTCGTTTGCGTGCAGGCTCAGCCTGCTAAACCCGAATTTATCCATCTACAATAACTATCCTGCTTTTCTGTTCAAGTCCGCAGGGCTTTGGTACGGAAAAGCCTAAATTATATAAATCCGTGCAGTGACATTCAAGCTCAAAAAGTCTTTGACCTTTATCATTAATCTCTTTAATGTCACTGTATTTGCTTATAATCGGCAGAGCAGCCTTTTCTTTCATTTGAGATAAAAGGACTCTGCCTTTTTCATTAAAACCGATTATGCGGATATACGGAACGTCACAGGAATAATCCTTTGTTATTGAAAGATAGCTTTTGAGAATTATTCTCCTTATTCTTGAATGAGTGTATCTTTTTGTTTTTATACTGTCGTAAAGCTCTTCAAGATTTTCTGCCGTTTTAACTGCCTGGGCTATCCTGTTTTCAAGCCCCTCGGTAACGTCGTCAATCTGTAAAAAATCCTCTGCCGTCATTGAACGAAGCCTTGCAAGAACAGCCCTTTCACAGTTTTTTAAAGTACATATTTCACTTGTATCAAGTGTGCTTCTGATTGCAGATGCACTGTATATTTCATCGTCGGTGTCGTGACCTTTTCCTATCCTTTTAACAGCTATATAAGGCAAATTTGTGTGCCTTATATATTCAACTGCAAGAATATTGTTGGGGTAATCGAGTATGTCACTGTCAATAATACTTCTTCTTGCAACAGGGTAGGAAACACCCTTTTTCATTTCTTCAGTTATTCTCTGCCTGTTTTTCTCAATACAGTCGGCTGTTTCCTTTAGTAAAGCCCTATCTTCACATTCGGCACCAAAGGCAATTTTGTCAACTATTCCACAGGCCTCTAAAATCTGAACGGCATATTTTGCAAAGCCCTCGGCAGACATAAGAGAATATGCACAGGGCAGGTCTATGATTAGGTCAGCACCGTTTTCCAATGCAGTTCTTGCCCTTGTAAATTTATCGTATACGGCAAATTCACCACGCTGAACAACATTTCCGCTCATAACGCATACAACGCTGTCACATTCTTTTTTTACCGTGTCAATCAGATATTTATGTCCCTTGTGAAAGGGGTTGAATTCACAAATTATTCCTGCTGTCATAAAAAATCCTCAAAAGTTCTTGACAATCACTTGTCTTATATATTATTATAATACTAAATTAATAAAATAAATTCAATATACGGAGGAAAAATTTTGAAAATTCTTGTTATTAACTGTGGCAGTTCCTCACTCAAATATCAGTTAATGGATATGTCTGACGAATCTGTCCTCTGTAAAGGTGCAATAGAAAGAATCGGTCTTAAAATCAACGGCGGTGAAGAAAACGTTATCATCAAAGTGAACGGCGAAAAGTATACTTATGATAAGGAGCTTCCTACTCATATAGATGCTTTTAACGAGGTTAAATATATACTTTCCGAGGGAGAGCATAAGGTTATTGACTCCTTTGATGAAATTGACGCAGTAGGTCACAGAGTTGTTCAGGGCGGTGATAAGTATACTAAGAGCGTGCTTATCACAGAGAAGGTAGCTAAGGATATTGAGGAGCTTTCTCCTCTTGCTCCGCTTCATAACCCTGCTAACCTTCAGGGATATAAGGCTTGCCTTGAGGTTGTAGGACCTGATGTTCCTCAGGTTGCTGTTTTTGATACTGCATTCCACAGCACAATGCCTCCGAAGGCATATATGTATGCTGTTCCCTATGAGTATTATGAAAAATACGGTGTTCGTCGTTACGGCTTCCACGGTACCTCCCATAAGTTTGTATCCCACAGGGTTGCAGACAAAATGGGCAAGGATATCAAGGAGTTGAAGATTATTACCTGCCACCTCGGTAACGGCTCATCTATCGCCGCAGTCGACCACGGTAAGGTTGTAGATACTTCAATGGGCTTTACCCCTCTTGACGGCTTTATGATGGGTACACGTTCAGGCGGAGTTGACCCGTCTGTTGTAACCTTTATTGAAAAGAAATTAGGACTTACTCCCGACGAGATGGATAAGATTCTTAATAAGGAGTCAGGTGTAAATGCTATTTCCGGCGTTTCATCTGATGACAGAGATATCTGTGCGGCTCAGAATGCAGGTAATGAAAGAGCACTTCTTGCTCACGAAATGCAGGCATATGAAATCGCAAAATTTATCGGCTCATACATAGCCGCAATGAACGGTGTTGACGCTATCGTATTTACAGGCGGTATCGGTGAAAACGGATTTTGGCTTCGTTCTAAGATTTGTTCATATTTCGGCTATATGGGTGTCAAAATAAATGAGGCTTTGAATCAGTCAACAGTTAAGGGCGCTGAGGCAGAGCTTACCGACCCGACAGACAAGGTAAGAGTATTCATTCTTGCTACTGATGAAGAGCTTACTATTGCCCGTGATACTAAGGAAGTATTTAATTCACTTAAAGCATAATTTAGTTTTAATACAGAAAAGGAGGAGCCACAATGCCTGAAATCAAGTATGAAATTACTGAACATCTCGGTGTAATTTCCGAAACAGCAAGAGGCTGGACAAGAGAAGTGAATATGATTTCATGGAACGGACGTGAGCCTAAGATTGACGTCAGAGACTGGTCACCTGACCATTCAAAGATGAGCAAGGGACTTACATTTACCGTTGACGAGGTCAAGGAGCTTACAAAGCTTGTTGAAAAACTTTAATCATATACATTTTAAGGGCAACATAATGCTGTTGCCCTTTTGATTGTATATTGAACATTAAGATTATTACAAATAATATATTTTATTTGAGGTATAGATTATGGAATGGACATCTTTAAATGATTTAAGAGAGAAATATCTTTCTTTCTTTGAAAGCAAGGGACATTTAAGACTTCCCAGCTTTTCTCTTGTTCCTAACGGAGATAAGAGCCTTCTTCTGATTAATTCGGGAATGGCTCCTATGAAAAAGTATTTTACAGGTGAGGTAACACCTCCGAGAAAGAGGGTAACCACCTGTCAGAAGTGTATCCGTACTCCTGATATTGAAAGCGTAGGAAAGACAGACCGCCACGGTACATTTTTTGAAATGCTTGGCAATTTTTCGTTTGGCGACTATTTCAAGAAGGAGGCTACTGCCTGGGCTTGGGAGTTTTGTACACAGGTGCTTGAAATGCCTGCGGACAAGCTTTACGTTACTATCTATGAAAATGACGATGAGGCATTTGAGATTTGGACAAAGCAAAACGGCGTTGATCCAAGCCATATTGTAAGACTCGGTAAGGCTGATAATTTCTGGGAGCATGGCTCAGGTCCCTGCGGTCCATGCTCCGAGATTTACTTTGACCGTGGCGAAAAATACGGTTGCGGCAGTCCCGATTGCGGACCGGGCTGTGAGTGCGACAGATTCACTGAATTTTGGAATAACGTATTTACACAGTTTGATAACGACGGAAACGGAAATTATACTCCTCTTGACCACCCTAATATTGATACGGGTATGGGACTTGAAAGACTTGCCTGCATTTTACAGGGTGTAGATAATATTTTTGAGGTTGATACCGTTCAGAATATTATGAAGAAAATTTCCGAAATTGCAGGCGTTAAATATCACGAGAATGATAAACAGGATGTTTCTCTGCGTGTTATCACCGACCATGTTCGTTCTGCTACCTTTATGATAGGCGACGGTGTTATTCCGTCAAATAACGGCAGAGGCTATGTTCTCAGACGTCTTATCAGAAGAGCCTGCCGTCACGGAAGAATTTTAGGCGTAAACGAGCCGTTCTTATACAAGGTTTGTAAAACCGTTATTAATGAAAATCATACTGCATATCCCGAGCTTGCAGATAAGGAGGAGCTTATCACAAGGGTTATTCTCGCTGAGGAGGAATCCTTCGGTAAGACTATTGATGCAGGTCTTGCTCTTCTTGATGAGTATATTGAAAATACTCAGGGAACAGTATTCTCAGGCGATGACGCCTTCAAGCTTAACGATACCTACGGCTTTCCCCTTGATTTGACAAAGGATGTCCTTGAAGAAAAGGGAATGACCGTTGACGAGGATAGATTTAACGAGCTTTTGGCAGAGCAGAAGGCAACTGCAAGAGCAGCCCGTAAGAACGCAGGCGCAGATGCTTGGAAGGGCGAAAGCGTAAAAATTGATGCCGACAAAACTGAATTTGCAGGATATACAGATTTCAACTGCGAGGCAAAGGTACAGGCTATCGTTAATGCTGACGGTGAGCTTGTTGATATGCTTGGTGCAGGTGAGCAGGGAACAGTAGTTCTTGATAAAACTCCTTTCTACGCTCTTTCAGGCGGACAGGTTGGCGACAGCGGTGTAATTAAAAACGGTGAAAATGAATTTGCCGTTATGGATACAACTAAAAATGCCGATTCAATCTATCTTCATAAAGGTACTGTTTCAAAGGGTGTTATCAGCGTAGGTGACAGCGTATCAGCCGAAATTGACGCTGACAGAAGAAAGGCTATTATGAGAAATCATACTGCGGCGCATCTTCTTCAGGCGGCTTTACGTCAGGTACTCGGTACCCATGTTGAGCAGGCAGGTCAGCTTGTTAATGAGAATGAGGTTCGCTTTGACTTTACCCATTTCAATCCTATGACCGAGGAAGAAATCGCAAGGGTTGAGCATATTGTAAATGAGTTTATTCTCGGCGCACAGACTGTTACAATGCAGGAAATGCCTATTGACGAGGCTAAGAAAATGGGTGCAATGATGCTTTTCGGCGAAAAGTACGGAGATATCGTAAGAGTAGTTAAGGCTGGAGATTTTTCAACTGAATTCTGCGGCGGTACCCATGTTTCCAACAGCGGTCAGCTCGGACTTTTCAAGATTATTTCCGAGTCATCCGTAGCCGCAGGCGTAAGAAGAATTACAGCCTTTACAGGCTTTGGTGTTCTTGATTACCTTGACAGGAACGAAAATGTTGTTAAATTTACCGCCTCTGCTCTGAAATCCGCTGAAAACGAGGTTGAAGACAGAGTTTCAGCCGTTATTGCGGAAAATAAGGAAAAGGATAAGGAAATTCAAAAGCTTAATGCTGAGCTTACAAGGCTTAAAAGTGCCGATATGTTCACAAAGCCTGTTGATGTTGATGGTTTAGAGCTTTATGTTGCCAAGGTTGAGGGAACAACTCCCGATGCTCTCCGTTCAATGGGCGATGATATCAAAGCAAAGGGTGATAATGTTGTTGCCCTTATTGCAGGTGTAAACGGAGAAAAGGCAAATCTTGTTGCCGTATGCGGTAAGAATGCTATCGCTAAGGGCGTTAAGGCAGGAGACCTTGTTCGTGAAATTGCAAAGCTTGCAGGCGGTGGCGGAGGCGGTCGTCCCGATTCCGCTATGGCAGGTGCTAAGGATTTGTCAAAGCTTGACAATGCAATTTCGGCAGTTGAAGCTACTGTTAAATCTATGGTGAAATAAGGAGTAGGTTATGTGCGTATTTTGTGAAATTATAGCAGGTAATATTCCCTCAACAAAGGTTTATGAGGACGATATGATTCTTGCTTTTAAGGATATAAACCCTGTTGCTCCTGTTCATATTATTGTTGTTCCTAAGGAGCATATCTGCTGTGCCAACGGCGTAACAGAGGAAAACAGTAAATATGTTGCTCACATATTTGAAAAAATACCTGAGATTGCAAAGTCACAGGGTGTTGATTCATACAGAATTATAAATAACTGCGGAGAAGATGCAGGACAGACTGTAATGCATCTCCATTTCCACCTTATCGGCGGTGTTAAGTTAGGAGAGAAAATAATATGAGTGAAGAATTTTATACACTGAAAATTGCAGGACTTGAAAGAAAGCTTAAAAGGTTTGCAGTTTCGGATAAAATGGATATTGCGGCATTTATTCTTTTCGGTGATGTGGAGCTTACTGTGGCTTGTGCCAAAGCACTTCTTGAAAAGGCTCCCGAGTTTGACTATATTGTTACTCCTGAGGCAAAGTCAATTCCCCTTGCTTACGAAATGAGCAGGCTCAGCGGTAAGAAATACATAGTTGTCCGCAAGGGTATTAAGGTTTATATGGACAATCCTGTTGCTTATACAGAAACAAGTATCACCACTCAAAAGGAGCAGACCCTTTATCTCGGTCACGAGGACGGCGATTTGCTTGCAGGAAAAAGAGTTCTTATAGTTGATGATGTTATCTCAACCGGAGAAAGTCTTAAAGCAGTTGAAGGCATTGTAAAAGCCTTTGACGGAAATATTGTCGGCTCCTGTGCTCCGCTTGCAGAGGGCGACGCCGCAGAGCGAGACGATATTATTTTCCTTGAGCCATTACCTCTCTTCTTTAAATAATTGATAAAAAGACTAACACCCGAAAGTATGGTAATAATAC
>CALYNW010000060.1 GCA_945224895.1 uncultured Clostridia bacterium | reverse complement strand
CTTATTTTCTTAAATCTGTCAACTGTTAACTTTGAAACAACGCCCATAAGCAATCCTGTTATAAGACCTGCGATAAGCAGTACAGGCAGATAATATGCAATTCTTGCCGTGTGCATTATTATTGCCGCAACGATAATCTGACCTATATTATGGCATATGCCACCAAGCATACTGACGCCAATTATAGAAAGCTTTGTCTTTTTTACAAGAAACATTACTGCAAAGCTCAAAAGTCCTCCGCAAAGGCTATATGCCAAGCTATAGACGTTACCGAAGGTAAGCCCTGCAAGAAAAATTCTTATAACCGCTATTGCAAGTGCCTCGTAAGGCTTCATAATATACAAAGAAACAACTACCACAAGATTTGCAAGCCCCAGCTTAACACCCGGTATACCGAAATTAAAGGGTATAAGACTTTCAAGATAGCTGAAGGTGAAGGCAAGTGCAACCATCATACCGAAAAGTGCAATGTTTTTTACTTTAGTATTCTTCATAATTCACCTATGCTACCGCATCAATTTCGTCATCGCTGTTATTATCTACTACGGAAACAACAACCTTGTGAGGCAGGCAGATTATGGATTCACCGTTTCTGCTGATTGCCTTGTGATTTTTGCAAATTCCGTCAGGGCAGTTTGCCTCAACCATTTTTGCCTTTCCGTCCTTAATTAAAAGAGTGTTTGTACCGCCGTTTTCAGTAGTAATTTTCTTTTTCTCATCTTCGTCAAGCGGCAAGGTCTCAGTAATTTTTCCGTCAATTTCAATCTGCACATATGAGCCGAAATTACTGCTTGAGCCGTAGAGAATAATCAGCATTACAGACGCCACGACGACTACTGCACCGATGATGATAAAATCAGCCTTTTTCATTATTCAGCGTCCTTTGCGAAATTGTCGCTTACGAAGGACTGAGCATTGTTTACGCCGTCAATAACTGCCTGTGATGATATTGTCGAATTAGCAATAACGTCAATTTTTGAGCCTTTTTCAGTGCTTGTTGATGCTACTACAGGAAGATATCTTCCGTCAAACTGCTTTTTGAAATCGTCTCCGGCAATTCTGACACCCAGATATTCTGTTTCCTTTTGGTCGAGAATATCAATTCCGCATACAAGCTGACCGTCTGCCGAAATAATTGCAGTCATATCAATAGGACTTTCCTGATTATATCCTATGGTTTCACATTCAACGATATATGCCACAAGATTTCCTGCGTCGTCATATGCCTCTTGAAGTGATTTTACGCTGTAATTTTCAGCATTTGTGCCTGAAATATCTGCGTCCTTTGTTGAAGCAATGGTGAAATTCACCTCAACGGGCTCGTTGTATTTTTTGTTTGCAAAATCGTAAAGTGCCTTTGAGCCGAAAATTACGCCTACACAAAGGATGATAATTATAACGAGTGATACAATCCAATTAAGTGATTTAGGATTAAAATGTGCTGATTTTTTCATATATGTTACCTCTCTTGAAAATACATTATTTCATAATATACTGCTCAAAGCCTGTGCTGTATACCTTGTTAAAGTCCCTGTCAACCCAAACTGCCTCAACATTATCCATACTGTCAATAAGACGTTTTCCGTCCTCAATGGTCATATTAAACAGAGTGGTTGAAAGAGCGTCACCTAACGCAGAATCCTCGCAAATAACCGAAACTGCCGACATAAACTGAGCAGGGTAAAGCGTTTCGGGATTGATGATATGGCAGTATTTTTCGCCGTCAACGGTGTAGTATCTCTGATAGTCACCGCTTGTTACAACAGACAAATTGCTGATTCCTACATTTTCCAAATAATCGTCAGCCTTGGAATCGGGATTTTCAATGCCGATGTTCCAAAGAGTTTCGCCGTCATCGTTTTTATAGCCGATTGTAGTTACGTTACCGCCGATACTGATTGCCGCCGAGGTCCATAAATTTTCCTCTGCCCACTTGCAGACCTGCTCCACGGCATAGCCCTTTGCAATAGCGCCAACATCAAGCTGAAGCTTAGGGTCGGAAAAATAAACCGTACTGTTTTCTTTATCAATAACAAGGGCATTGATATCGGTATGCTTTGATGCTTCTATAAGCTCTTGACTGTCGGGGAGCTTAGCATTTTCAGGATTATTTTCCGCCGCTTCTCTGCAATCATGCCATAGCCTTAAAACAGAGCCGAAGCAAATATTTGTTTTACCACCGCTGATTTCGTAGGCGTATTTGCCGTATTCCAGCATATCTATTATTTTTTTGTCAACCTTGACAGGACCGTTCTTTGCCTCTTGGTTTACTGTGTAAAGATTTGTAATTCCGTCATATGACTTGTAAATGTCATAAAGTCTGTCATATTCTTCGAGCTTATCGTGAAACTGCTGATAATGCTCATCAAATTTTTTTTGACTGTCGTCATAGGCAATAATTGTTGACGCCGTGTCAAACAAATCAAGAAAGCTTGTTTGAAACCGCTGCTTTTTATTAAAGCCGTTACAGGAGCTGAATACAAATATTACAGCAATGCAAAGCAAAAGGCAAAATATTTTCTTTATAGTATTTTTCATAACATATCAATTATAGCAGAAAAAGCATAAACTTGCAACAAAAAAGAGAACCCGAAGGTTCTCTTTTAATAAATTTTAATTCAATTAAGCGTTTACTGCGTCAGCAACGTTCTGAGCAATAGCAGAAGCGTGGATTGTGCAACCGGCCTTAAGGTCAGCATCTGAAGGATAACCGTCTTCGCCGATACCTGCTGTAATCTGGTCAGCAGTCTTGCCCTTTGCCCAAGTCTCGAAAGCCTCAGCCTGCTCGTACCACTCTTTGCCGATTGGAGAAGCACCCTTCATATTGTAGTCCTCCTTAAGCTCCTTCTTTGACTTGAATGAGCCCTCAGCAACTGTGAACTTACCGTCTTCCATAGAGCACTTAGCCTGTGAAGCGTCGATTAAGCATGATGTAATCTTGCCCTCAGCATCAAGAGTTACGATTGCATAGCTTGAATCGTACTGAAGATTTGTCTCGTTGCTCTCATAATACTTTTCTGTATTGATATCAAGCTTAAGAGTATCTGTAGCTGAAGCGCCAAGGTCCTGAGCATTGTTTACAGCGTTAGCAACTGCAGCTGCGATGTCAGTAACATGGATTGTGCAGCCGGCTTTAAGGTCAGCATCTGAAGGATAACCGTCTTCGCCTACACCTGCTGTGATTTGGTCAGCAGTCTTACCCTTAGCCCAAGCTTCAAAAGCAGCGATCTGCTCGTACCATTCCTTGCCGATTGGGGAAGCACCCTTCATATTGTAGTCTTCCTTCTTCTCAAGCTTTGTTCTGAGACCTGCTTCGTCAACATTACCGTCGTCTTTAGCAAGGTCAGGCTTTGTCTGTGCTTCATCGATTTTTACGTCGATGATTTTACCTTCAGCGTCAACAAGAACTGCTGCACAAACAGAGTCGATAGTAAGTGTGGTGTCCTCAACATCAGAAATTGAGCTGATAACTGAGTAACCTGTCTTTGCTGCAGCAGCATTAGCTTCTTCTGAAGGTGCTGATGTATCGTCAGCAGCATTACCGCCGTTACTGCAAGCAGCAAAGGAAACAGCAAGAACAGAAGCAAGGCCTACTGCAAGAATTTTTTTCATTTTGTTCATAAAAAAATTCCTCTCCTTAAACATAATTTTTTATCCGACATATAAAGTATATGCCGAATGTACGGATATATAATATCTTAAAAAGAGACGATTGTCAACATTTTATCAAAAACTTGTTAAAAATTTATCAATACAAAAAGCTGTCTCCCGAGCTACAGGAGACAGCTTGAAATTTATTCGTAGATTTTAATAATTTTTCTCGGACATTTTTCAGCACAAAGACCGCATCTTGAACACTTTGAATAGTCTATTTTAGCAATATTGTTTTCAAAAACTATTGCATCATTAGGACAGTTCTTAGCACATATTCCGCATCCGATACATCCTGCGGTGCAGGCATCTCGAACCTCTTTACCCCTTGAAAGTGACGAGCACTGAACTCTGAATTTTGAGTCGGCAGGGATAAGCTCGATAAGATGATGAGGACAGATTTTTACACATTTACCGCAGGCAATACAAAGCTCCTCGTCAACAACTGCCTTTCTGTCAATAATTCTGATTGCTCTCTGGTCGCAGACCTTTGCACAGGAGCCGAAGCCGAGGCAGCCGAATTTGCAGGCATACTGGCTTGAACCGGGCATTTTTGAAGCGTAAACACAGCTGTCAACACCGAAATAGTTGTAGTCAGCCTCTCTTTTTTCGCAGTTGCCGTCGCATTTAACGTACGCCACACGACGTTCCATTTCGCCGACCTCCTGACCCATTATCTGCGCAATTTCCTTAGCGACAGGCTCTCTGCCTACAGGACAGGCGGAAACAGGAGCGTTACCGCTTGCAATAGCCTTTGCACAGTCGTCACAGCCTGCATAGCCACAGCCGCCGCAGTTGCTTCCGGGCAAAGCCTCTCTGACCTTAATCTCAAGCTCGTTTACCTCAACGTGAAATACCTTTTCGGCAATGCTTAAAACAATACCTACAATAAGGGCAATACCGCAGAGAACTGCTACTGCAATTATAATTTCATTAATATTCATAACAAATCCTCCTTAAGCGAAAGCATTAAAGCCGTAGAAGGCAATAGACATCAGACAGGCGGTAAGAAGAACAGCAGGTGTACCCTTAAACGATTCGGGGAAATCGTTGTTTTCTGTCTTTTCACGAACGCCTGCCATAATTACTATAGCAATGGTAAAGCCAACAGCCGTTCCGAAGCCTGCAACAACACTTGTTACAAAGTTGTTTGAGCTTTGAACATTTGTAAGTGCAACACCGAGTACGGCACAGTTTGTTGTGATGAGGGGAAGATATACGCCCAAGGCTTTATACAAAGCAGGGGACGCCTTTTTGAGAAACAACTCAACAAGCTGAACAAGAAAGGCAATAACTATAATAAACGCAATGGTTTTAAGATAAGTAAGGTTCAGCCTTTCAAGAACATAGGTGTAAAGCAGATTAGTAACCGCCGAAGCAATGGTTATAACAAATATAACTGCTCCGCCCATACCTGCCGCAGTTTTGATGTTTCTTGAAACGCCTACAAAAGGACAGATACCGAGGAACTGACTGAGAACGACGTTGTTAATTAATGCTGTTGTGAGAAGTACAAGAAATAAAGTTTTAACCATATCAGTTCTCCTCCTTTTCAGCCGCTGCAGAAGGACAGTCAGCGCAGTTTCCGCTGCAACCGCCGTTACCCTTTACGTGACGGTTGGCGCCCTTGAGCTTGAATTTATTTTGAATAGCGCAGAGAATAGCAAGTACAAAAAATGCACCGGGAGCCATAACGAATATTGAAACAGGCTCGTAGCTTTCGGGAAGTACCTGAGCACCGAAAATTGTACCTGCGCCGATAAGCTCTCTCACAAGTCCGATAACTGTCAGACCTAATGTGAAGCCTAAGCCGATACCCAGACCGTCAAACATTGAAAGTATAGGACCGTGCTTAGATGCGTATGTTTCGGCTCTGCCTAAGATTATACAGTTTACAACAATAAGCGGAATATAAATTCCAAGGCTTTCATAAAGCGATGTAACGTATGCGTGCATAAGCATTTCAACAATAGTTACAAATGAAGCAATAATGATGATGTAAACAGGAACTCGTACACCGTTTGGTATAACCTTTCTCAGCAGTGATATAAGAAGGTTTGACATAATGAGAACAACCATTGTGGCAAGTCCCATTCCGAGACCGTTTTTAGCACTTGTTGTTACCGCAAGAGTGGGGCACATACCGAGCATAAGGACAAATGTGGGGTTTTCCTTTATAATACCGTTATAAAGTCTTTCTAAAATTGCTTTCATATGGCTCACTCTCCTTTCAATTCTGCGTTATAGTAGTCAACTGCACCGTTTACTGCTGTTAAAACCGCATCTGTAGTAATTGTTGCACCGCTGATAGCGTCGATTTGATTATTTGCCTTGTCTGCACCTGAAGGTACGTGAGTAACATTGCCAAGCTTCATATCTGCAAACTGCTGAGCAAATTCATCGCTTGTACACTGACCGCCTAATGGCGGTGTTTCGTTGCAGACAACTGTTGCAAAGCCCTTGATTGTGTCATCGTTTCCAATGCCTAAAGCAATCTGCAAATCTCCGTCGTAGCCGTTATGTGCGGTAACAGTAATGATATATCCCTTATCAGGAACCTCTTTTACCTCGTCAACGGTGTAATCTTCGCCTTCTCCGCCTTTAACCTCAACATCAACAAGGCTTTCAAGGTCAGCGTTGGGGAATGCTTTTTCCATCGGATCGGCTTCTTCCTTTTCTTCATCACCGCCTCCAAAGTTTTCCTGATAAAATACTATCGCACTGTTAGCCGCCTCTGTTACTTGATTTTATCTGT
>CALYNW010000059.1 GCA_945224895.1 uncultured Clostridia bacterium | reverse complement strand
AATGGAAGGGCTTATTGATTCACTACAGCTAACTCAAATGATAGTGTCGCCTATACTGAAAAAGGAAATAGGATTTGATGATAACAAAGAGCTTTTTGATGAAATAAAATTAAAGGTAGTAAATTCCGTTGAAATGAACGATGCAAAATCCTTTGAGGATTGCTACTATTTTCTAATGAGCGGCTTTTGTATATTTGTTCTTGACGGTGTGGATACTGCCATTGCCTGCGGTATTCAGGGCTGGGAGAAAAGGTCTATTGACGAGCCGTCAAATGAAAATAATGTAAAGGGTGCCAAGGAATGCTTTACGGAAACATTAAACGATAATAAGGCGCTTTTGAGAAAAAGACTTAAATCCCACCACCTTAAAACTAAGCAAATAAAGCTCGGAAGCTCTGCACAAACTGCCGTTGCTCTGTGCTATGTTGACAACAGAGCAGATGAAAGGCTTGTAAAGGAAATTGAGGATAGACTGTATAAAGCAAATTTCAATACGGTTGCAGATTACGGAGAGCTTGTACCCTTTGTTGATACGGATATAAAAACCTTTTTTTCAAGCGTTGGAAACACGGAAAGACCTGATGTTGCCGTTTCAAAGCTTCTTGAGGGAAGAATAGTTATTCTTGTTGACGGAACGCCCTTTGCGGTTTTTCTGCCTGCACTTTTTTCGGACAGCTTTCAGTCTGTTGACGATTACGATAATCCGCCTTTTTACAGCGGCTTTATAAGAATTCTCAGATATTTCAGTTTTGTGCTTTCAATATTTTTACCCGGAATGTACGTGGCAATCGGAACATTTCATCAGGAGCTTATTCCCACGGGACTGCTTTTTACCATTGCAAGCGAGGAAATAACAACTCCCTTTTCCCTTATGACAGAGGCAATTATGCTTCTTGTTTTGTATGAAATAATGAGAGAGGCAGGACTGAGGCTTCCTAAAGCAATAGGTCACGCAGTATCAATTATCGGCGGTATCATAATAGGCGAAACTACGGTTACGGCAGGACTTATCGGTGCACCTATGCTTGTGGTAATTGCACTTACCGCCATATCCTCATATGTGGTTTATCCTCTTTATGAAAGCGTTTCGGTTTTGCGTTTTATTTTTATAATAGTGGGCGGATTAACAGGAATGTACGGACTGATAATAGGCGGTAGCGTGCTGTTTATAAATATATGTTCCTTAAATCCATTCGGTGTTCCTTTTTCAACTCCAATATCTCCTCTTGATTTCAATTCTCTTGGGGATATTTTTTACAGAGAAACGTGGAAGAGGCTTTCAAAAAGAAAGGTCAGAGTCAGCAAGCTGAGAGGTGCAGATATTGATATACAAAAGAAATAAAATTTCTCCGTCAGGTCTGTTTTTTATGCTTTATATCAGCAGACTTGTGGTGAGTCTTACAAATATTCAGTCCGTAACCTTAGGCACGGTTTCAACTGATATACTGATAAGCGTTTTGCTTTCCCTTGCGATTACTCTTGCAGTAAGCCTGCCTGCGATTTATTGCTATAAGCTTCATAAAAATCCCTTTGATGTTAAATGGATGGGACCTCTTTATTTTCTCTTTTTCATATTTATGGCAGGGGTTAATATAAGTAGATTTTCATATTTTGCCTCAACTACTCTTAATCCTGAAACGCAGTCTTGGATATTTGCGTTTTTCATAGCCCTGTTTGCCTGCTACTGTGCAATGCTTGGTGTGGAGTCGCTTTCAAGATTTTCCTTTTTTGCCTTTGTGCTTATGGTAACGGCACTTCTTCTTATGATGATTTCAAATGTTAAAGGGTATGAGGAAATAAACCTTTATCCCGTTATAAATAACAGTAAAGAGCTGATATTCAGAAATGCTTTGTTTCTTGCATCAAACAATATCGAAATTGTTATTTTTCTTTGTCTTGCAGACAGAATTAACGGTGGAGCCGTCAAAAGCTTTGTCGCCTCCGTAACGGCTTCAAACACCACGATTTTTGTGCTTTTACTGTTTATGACGGCACTTTTGGGAGATAGCGCTTCACTGCAAAGCTTTCCGATTTACGCATTGTTTCAGCTTTCAAAAATTACAGGTCTTGAAAGGCTCGATATTCTCCATATATCCTTTTGGATTATGGCAATATTTGTTAAAACGGTACTGCTTATTTATTGCTCCTCATTGTCGGTTAAACGCTTTGAAAATAAATATAAGTGTATTGCAGGAGCAGTCGGAACGTTTTTAATATCGCTTTTACTGATTGAAAGCGGTGCAAGCTCAAATATTAAGCCTGTGATGATAATGGTTCCCTTTGCCGTTTTTTGTGTGATAATTCCTATTCTTACGCTGATATTTAAAAAGAAAAACAGAGGTGATGAGCTTGTCAAAGGGCTTTAAAATATTTGCGTTAATACTTGCTTTTTGTATCCTTTTTTCAGGCTGTACAACCTCAAGGCATTTAAAAGACCTTGTAATAGTTGAGGGTATGGGAATAGACCAAAGGGACGATAAGGTAAGCGTTACCCTGCAAACCCTGAATGTCGGAATAAATAACGGCTCCCAAACTCCCCAGGGAAATATGACTGTGAATACGGAAAAGGAAGGCTCGTCCATTACGGACAGCATAAATAATCTGTCAAAGTCCCTTTCAAAAAGAATTTTTTTCGGTCACAACAAGCTGATTGTTATAGGAAAGGAATTAGCTGAAAAGGACTTTACGGGAAATATTGACTTCTTTATGAGGTCTGCCGACGCAAGGTCGGATGTAGCAGTCTGCATATCGTATAGTGAAGCAAAGGACATTATTGAAAGTAAGGAAAACGATGCATCGGTACCCTGTGAAAATATCCTCTATCTCATTCAAAATAACGAAAAATCAGGGCTTTGCACCTATATAACAACAGAGCAGATTTTAAATCTTTATGCTGATAAAACCTCTGATATTTTTATTCCTGTTCTTGAAAAGAAGAAAAAAGAAAATGTCAGCACAAAGGGAATAGGACTTTTCAGCAAGGATAAGCTTGTGTATGTTACCGATGATGAGGAAACAACAGGCTTTGTTATCTTAGCCGATAAAGCTAAGGATATTGCCATTGAGACAAAGGACGATAAGCTGGGAAAAATAGGCGTTAAAATATTCGAAATCAAATGTAAAAAATCTGCTGCTTCTCAAAACGGTACTGTACTTTTAAAGGTTACCGTCAGTGCCGATATGATTGTGGATGAAATAGAAAAGGGTATAGGAGAAAAAATGACACAGGAGGATTTGGGAAGAATCTGCACTGATGTTGAAAATAGAATTTCCGAATTATGCAGTAAGGCTTTTTCTGCCTGCCAAAAGCATAACAGTGACAGCGTAAGGCTCGGCGAACAGCTTGCAAAGGATGACCCTGACGCCTATGGTGCTATGAGTGACAGCTGGGACAAATATTTCCAAGACTCAAAAATAGAGGTGAAAGCAAATATTCACCTTAAAAAAATCAGCGATAATACTCAATTAGAGTAATACATTGCCTGAATATTCCAACTAATTCACTACCGTCGCTTTTTCCTGTGTCGGTAAAGCAAACAATAACGGGAACGATTATTGTCAGTGCAAAAATGATTGCATATACTATCATAGCCTTTTTCAAAATCTCATCTCCTTGACTTTATATTTCTGTTTATGTATAATAAAAAAATAACTTTACATTTAAAGTGTTATAATTAATTGTCTGTTATTACAATTCTATTTTTAGGAAAGGAGTAATATGTATGCCGACAAATTATATTTCCCCGATTTCAATGGACGCTCTTTCAAGCTTATGCTCGGAGCTTGACAAGAATAACTCTATCAGACCTACTGATTTTGAAAAATATCACGTTAAAAGAGGACTGAGAAACGAGGACGGAACAGGCGTTATGGCAGGGCTTACACGTATTTGCTCCGTCGAGGGCTATTATATCCTTGATGGTGAGAGAATACCAAAGGACGGAAAGCTGTCATACAGAGGCTATAATATTAACGATATTGTAAGCGGTTGTATTAAGGATTCACGCTTTGGATATGAAGAGGTTGTATGGCTTCTTCTCTTCGGTAATCTTCCTACCGAAGCTCAGCTTTTGGGACTTAGAGAGGTACTTGCGGAATGCCGTGCTCTTCCCGATGAGTTTGTTGAGGACGTTATAATGAAAAATGCCTCAAAGGATATTATGAATAAAATGGCTCGTTGCGTGATGACTCTTTATTCCTTTGACGAAAATCCCGACGACACCTCTATTCCCAATGTTCTGCGTCAGTCTTTACAGCTTATTGCTCAGATGCCGACAATTATGAACAGTGCATATCAGGTTAAGCGCCGTTCCTTTAATAATGAAACAATGTTTTTGCACCCTATCAGAAAGGAGCAGTCAACAGCGGAGTATATTCTCAATCAGCTTCGTGTTGACCAGAAATTCACTGACGAGGAGGCAAAGCTTCTTGATATATGCCTTATGATTCACGCTGACCACGGCGGCGGTAACAACTCCACATTCTCAACAAGAGTTCTGACCTCAAGCGGTACCGATACATATTCGGCAATAACCGCAGGCTTCGGTTCACTAAAGGGTCCCCGTCACGGCGGTGCAAATCTCCGTGTAGCAAATCAGATGAAAGAAATTATGGAGTCTGTTCCTGATTCAACAGATCCATCTCAGGTTAAGGATTATCTTGTTAAGATAATGAAAAAAGAGGCAGGAGACGGCTCCGGTCTTATCTACGGTATGGGCCACGCTGTTTATACAAAATCTGACCCCAGAGCAGTTATCCTAAAAGCAAGCGCAAGAAAGCTTGCCTGCGAAAAGGGATTTGAAAAGGAGTTTAAAACTCTTGAAAATATTGAAAAATTAACGCCTGAGGTTTTTGCTGAAATCAGAGGCGTTGATAAGGTTATGTGTGCAAATGTTGACCTTTATTCGGGACTTGTGTATAAGGTTCTCGGAATACCTGAGGATTTGTATACACCGCTTTTTGCAATAGCACGAATTGCAGGCTGGTGTGCACATAGACTTGAGGAGTTGACATCAGGCGGAAAAATTGTGCGTCCTGCATATAAGAGTGTCAGCAAGCCAAGAGAATTTGTAAATCTGTTTGACAGATAAAAAGTTATGATGATTTAGGAGTGGGAAAAGGTGAAAAGGGTCCGTTCAAGACTTGATTTATTTGTTATTATATTACTGTCTGTTGCGGGCTGCTTTATACGCCTTTTTCAGCTTCTCAGGTATACTGATAAGGATACGGGACTTGTTACATCAAATTACAGTCTTTCATATGCGGTTTACGGTATATTTGCAGTATGCCTTGTCTTTTCCGTAATATATTCCGTAAATGTGAAGAAACGGCGCAATGCTCTTACCTCGGCACAAAACAAATCCGTATACATATTACTGCTTTTTTTGAGTATTGCATTTTTTGCGGACTATCTGCATCAATGCTTTAATTTTTACGATTACATAAGCAGCAACTCATATGTAGGTGTGAGCAATGCAGCTTCCATTGCCTTATCGGTATTTGCAAGTCTTATAAGCTGTTCTTATGTCATTATGGCAATGATGCTTGTAAAGGGCTGTAATTTAGATTTCAGACGTCTGGGATTTTTCCATTTCATTCCTGTGATTTGGGCTTTTCTGCGGATGATAATAATAATGATGAGGATTGTAGATTTCAGCGAAGATGCGGAAAGCTTTTGCGAGTTTATTTTTCTTGTTGCATTCATATGCTTTTCACTTACTGTAATATCTGCCGCAGACAGGCAGGATAAGAAAGCCTCAGGGGTTTTCATAGCTTCGGGACTGATGACATTCTTTTCCTCGTTTGTAATTGCCCTTCCGAGAATTTTAGCATTTCTGACAGGAAGAGGCTTTATGCTTTCAGATGCCTCTTTTACACCGTTTGCATATTTGATTATGGGAATACTTTCGGGTACTGCTGTAATCAGTATAACGGAAAAGAAAGAGATATCTTAAAAACGAATCTAAATTTAATATTGAAATAAAAGGAAATTCAACCTTGTTTTTTGAGAATTTAAAAACGATTGCACTTCAGGTGTTTATACTGTATCTTATTGCAGGTGTAGGCTTTGTAACCGACAAGGTCGGTATTTTCAGACAGTCAGACGGAAAAAGACTTATTGACCTGCTTTTTAATGTGATTTTGCCTATGGCAATTATCCACACGTTTATGACAATGAAATATACCAATGAGCACGTTAAGGGGATTTTTATTGCTTCCGCCTGTGCCTTTGCCACCCATATTTTCGGTATGCTTCTTTCAAAATTTACCTTCAGAAAAAGAAGTCTGAAGGAAAGGGGAGTTTACCATTATGCAACGGTGCTTTCAAATGCGGCTTTTTTGGCGTTGCCACTTGCTAAAAGTGTTATCGGTGAAGAGGGTATATTTTACTGCTCGGTGTATGTTGCCGTGTTCAATAT
>CALYNW010000058.1 GCA_945224895.1 uncultured Clostridia bacterium | reverse complement strand
AATCAGTCTATCAGAAATTCCACAAAAACCAAGCAGGAGCTTGGAAGCAGTGAAGCAACAGGTGCAAAAACAGTTAAAGCGGCAGTCAAAAATATGTCTGATGATTTGACTGATATCCTTAATGCAACCTCATATGAGGACAATACATATAAGGATATAGGCACATATACAAATAAAGATACTACGCCGCTTTTCACAAGATATAAGGAAACAAAAAACAGCGGTCTCGGTAAGCTTACAGGTGATGCCCATACAACATATAAGGGAGAGTCTCTGTATAACAGCAACGGTGTGCTTAAAACACCATCTGATTTTGTGAATAACTTTGCAAAGGAAAATATCAAGCCCGACTCTCTCGGTGAAAGCAATTATTCAGTCGGTGCTGTAAAGGAATACTATAACGATAGTATTGCAAATAAAGACAGTGCTACAAAGGATAAGTATGCAACGACCTACGGGAAGGATGCAGTACAGAAAAAGAGAGACGACCTTCACGGCAAATATTCTTCACTTTTTGAAACAAAGAAGGCTAAGGTTGATGCAACCGATGTAAATGAGTATAATTTGCCTACTCTTCCTGACAGAAAGAGCGTATTCCTCGGTCCCGATATGTCTGATTTCGGCTCGTTAGGTATTGGCGATAGGACTGCATACGCAATCAGAGAACAATTTAACAGCCAAATGAATTACTCGGTTTCTGATTTTCCTATTTGTACCGATAACGGTAATAATACTATTACAGTAACAATGCCAAGCGGTTCTGCTTGGGCAGACGGTGCTACAGGTTCAAAGACATTCTCAAAAATGTCAAGCAGACCGAAACCGAATTTGGATAACGGACGTTATTATACAAGCTTTACACACGACGGTGCAAACTATTTGAAATTAGCCGGCGGCGGAAGCTATGTGAATATCGGAGATATTACCGTTAAAAAGGACTTTTGGGGAAGTGGCGGCGGAATTAATGTCGGTGAAAGCGGTCCAAATGCTACACTTGTAGTATACGGTAAAATTACTACAGCAACCGAGCTTCAGATTAGAAGTAATTGTACCCTTTATGTTATTGGAGATATAGATTGTAACAGCTTGTATATTGAGGAGGGCGGAAAGCTTTACTGTACAGGTAAAATAACTGTATCAGGCTCAAATTCAAATAACATTAATATCAAGGGTTCTCTTATGGGATTAGGAGATGTTTATATCAATCCGAGAGTTTACCTTAACGGTACAATTAAATGCAAAGGAAATTTGACATTTAACGGTGATAAGGATTGGAATTCCCTTGATAGCTGGGGCAAGATTTATGTTACAGGTAATCTCTATTCGAACTACACAATGTATCTGCAAAACAGTGAATTTTATGTTTGCGGAAATGTTGAGGGTGCTAATAACAGCTCAACAAAAAAAGATGCCTATAATATATTCCACATTGCAGGTGCAGATAGGGTTTATATCGGCGGATATGTAGGAACAAGCTCCTCGGCAGAGCGTCACATCTGGATTGAGGGAAGCGGGGGAGCAACCTTCAGTGTGTACGGTTTTGTAAAAACAGGCACAATAACCTATGACAGATATCCTTTTAAGAATTTAAGGGAGTTCTGTAACGAACAGAGCAATTCTAAAATATATATCGGTGACGGAAGACTTTCAGACAGTATTCTTAACACAACTGTCACTATTTCCTTCCCGAACACCTTCAAAAACTATGGTACTCTTTACTGCTACGATGAGCTTAAGTTAACAAGCTCGGCAAAAATGATTTTAAGCGGAGCAGGTTCAAGCTTTTTAGATAAGCCTGTTTCCGTAAGCAGTGGTGACACTACTGTTTCGGGTGGTCATACGCTTTACTGTGCCGATACTGCTTCAATGGCAAATCTTATTGTCGGCGACAACTCAAGAGCAGTATTTAAAAATAGTGTTTCTTCAAGCGGAACAATCTCTGCTTCGGGAGGCTCAAGAATCTATTGCCCATTCAGACTTAATGCATCAGCCCTTAATATCAACAATAATTCAAGGCTTGTTTGCAAAAGCACTTTAACCGTTAATTCCATTAATGTCAGCGGTAATTCAAAGGTTTGGGGATATGACATTGTTGAAAGCGGAGATATTAATATTAACAGTGACAGCGTAGATTCCCCGTCAGAGGTATATTGTGGCACAGGCTCAAGGATACGCTCCGGTGCAAAGCTGATTATTAACGGCTATTTCTGCACTCCGTCCCAAAGTCTTGACGGTCAGCCGATTTATAATCTGAATACCCTTGAAATAGGTAGCTTCGGCAAATTTATCTGCTATGAGGATGTAACGGTAAGTAATAATCTTTCTGTTAATGCAGGTGCAGATTCAGAGCACGGAGTTCTCTATGTTGAGGGAAAAACCACCTTTACAGGTGCTACAGTTAACAACGCCGATAAGATGTATCTTATGGGAGGCTTGAATTTCTCAGGAAGCAGTTCAACTGCCTGCGGATTTAATCTTAATTCTTCATCTGATACGTTTATCGGAACAAATACAAAAGGCGATATCGGTACGATTACCTTGACAGGCTATTATTACGGTCAGGGCAATATGTATATTGAAAATAATCTCGTTATTAACGGATATTATAACGGTTCGTCTTCAGACTATGTTGCAAACCGTGTTGAATCTTTGATAATCACCAGCGGTAATACATATGTCAGCGGTAATGTTACCCTTACCGATAACAGAAGAGCCTTCTATATTTCGAGAAACAGCTCATTAAGCTGTCATAATCTTTCTGTCGGCAGTGCTATTTACAATTTGGGCAAGCTTATAATTTTTGATAACCTTGACTACAGAAATGACGGTGAGTTCAGTGATTATGAGAAATATAATACCGTAGCAAATCTGAAAAAGGGCTTTTCAATCAGAAACGGCGGTAAGGAAACCGATAGGGTTACGGATGCGGTTATTTATATCGGCGGCTCCAACGGCTTTACTGTCGGCGGAAGCCTGCAAAACTGGGGTAAAATTTATTGCAACGGCGGAGCCAATATTCAGGGATATTATCATTCCGATTCAGCTCCGGCGGCAGATATTGCTTTTCTTAATCAAGACGGAGCAATAGCTCATTTCGGAGGTAATATTTTCCTTAATTCAAACGCAATGCTCAATGCAGTAGATGCAACCTTTGCAACCGACGGAAATCTGAAGTTCGGCTATGCTCTCTATAACTGCGGTAAATTTATAATTACCGGAACAATTACCAATGATGAGCAGTCTAATGAAACCGTAAATAACAGGTCATACAGAGACTCAAGTAGTACATCAGTCAGAAACGGCTCCTACTATATCACAAAGGACATCGCTTCAAGCACATATCCTAATTCGCTTCTCTATTGCGGAGGAGATATGAAGCTCGGTACATCTGAAGCAGCCGGTGATGCAGGCTCATTTATCAACTTCGGAACAACCTATGTCGGCGGAGATTTACTCGGTTATACAAATGCAGATCGTTCATATTACAGAACTGCACTTTGGATGTTTAATAATACAAAGACCTTTGTAGGCGGAAGAGTATTCGCAGGCGGCGGTGTAGTTGTAGGTAACGACAGCATATTTATGTGCGGCGAAGATTATCAGTCAAAGCGAAGCACAAAGCTCAACGTGGAATGCTTTGGAACGAATGATGGTCATGATTGCTACAGCTATAAGGACGATAAGAACGATTCAAAGGATAAAACTCTTTCAAGTGCTTATGTTTACGTCGGTGGAAATATGCTTGTAAACACGCTTGGTAAAACCGTCGCGGCTTCAAGCGTATCTGTTCCGGCAAACAGGTCACGTGATATGGATATTTATTCAAATACAAATATCTATGTGGGCGGATCCTTATATGCTAACTGTAAGATTTATATGAAAGAGAATGTAACAATGCTTGTTGCCGGTCAAAAGAGCATTTCTAACGGCGGTGCACTTGATACCATTCTTGCATCAATATCAAACGGAACCATTAAGACGACTATTCAAAACCTTCTTGACGGTACGGATTATAAATTTTTCGTATATCAATGTCTTGATGAAAACATATGCTCAAAAATTGTAGTGAATGGCAGTATGTTTGTCCGTGACACCTGTAAAATCCGTGATATGGCGAAAAACCATATTTACGGTGATTTCAAGTGCAACGACTATGTTGAAATCGGTAAATCTCTTTATGACGACAACAGAGACGAGTCTCAGGCTACTCAAGCTAAGTACAGAGAAGCAGGAGAAACAAAGGTTAAATATAATTTCTCAAATGCAGGCTCAATGTATGTCGGCGGTAATTTCAACAGCCTCGGATATACAAAGGTTTATGCGTCAACTACCTTAAGAGTTAAAGACGATTTTGTTTCCAATAAATATTTAACTCTCCGTCACGATGCTAAAATCTATGTAGGTAAAAAGCTTAAGGCACTTACCTCTATTGAGGGTGGCTCTTATTCGGAATTCCATGTTGCAGGCAGTATGCAGGCAGTTGGTTCATTCATCAAAATTCGTGATTGTACGACTGCTGTAGTCGGCGGAAATATGACAGCGTTAAGCTATATTGAGCTTGGAAAATACGGTGACTATACAAGAACCGTTACAAAGAATTCAAACGGAACCTACACTGTTAACGAATCTGATTTCCATGGCGTAACAGAGGGTACGGAAAGCGAATATAATGGCAGCGAGGGCGAAGAAAGCGGTGGAAGTACCGGCGCCGGAGACGATTCTGCACCTGAAGAGGTAATCAAGGATACTACAACCATTGACACAGAGCAGGAGCTTGCAGATGATGCTTCCGACCTTGCTAAGGGCGGTCAGTTCTATGTAGGTAAAACCCTTGCTTCTTATACAAGCTATATTAAGGAATTTGCTTATTCACGTGTGGCAGTCGGCGAGTATGTATTTACTCCTAAATATTTAACTCTCCGTCACAACTCGGATATGTGGGTAATGCCTGAAACATTTGAAAATGAAACTTTTGTTGCAAAACAGTATATCAGCCAAAGCGACGGTACGATTTTAGGTGAAATAATAGATAAGGCTAAAAAGGTAGTTCATAATATTCAGCAGACCTTTACTCCTAAAAACGGCAGTGTTTATACTCTCGGAGAGCTTACACTCAATAAGAATGCTTCGCTTATGGGTACCTATGATACTATTGTTCTCGGTCAGTGCGTTCTCAGACAGGATACCCTGATTTATCTCGGACATAACTTTGAATGCTCTGCCCCCAGTGCTAATATCAGCTGGGATTCCATAAAGGGTAACACATCTGTTGTAGGCTTCGACAGCTACGGTACTGCTTCAGGCTCGGAAAATAAAACTGCATTCCCTGTAGTTATTTATGCAAATAATGACATAAAGATTTCCACTACGATTGATATGAAGCTGACCTATTTGGTTGCAAATCTCGGTAATGTTGAGCTTTACGATATTTATTCAAAGAGTGATAACGCCGAGAATAATGCTAAACAGCTTCCCAATGCAGTTGCTTCGTATTACGGCGATATTAAGTATTTTGCAATGTACGGAAAGATAGGCGCATTATTCTATGCTCCAAACGGTAATCTTAATATCGACGGATATTATACGGAAATTTGGGGCTGCGGTCTCGGAGATACGGTAGATGTTAATTCCTATTATTTCGCAATGCACAGATTCACTAACTGGAGAACAATGAATCTTGAAATTGCAGAATCGGGAAGTGTATATCTTGTTTCGGAGTCAGAGTATAATAACGCTCAGGATAATGTTGAAGATATCTATATGTATGACCGTGAGACGGCAAATCAGAATATGTCAAACGGTGCAGATTTGTTCTTCGATTCTAAAATAGTAAACGCACAGTAATTTAAGGACTGTATCAGACCTTTGAGTTTGGTGCAGTCCTTTTAAACTGTTGTCTTTTAGAAAAATAATGATATAATGTAATTATAAGAAAATGAGGTGTTCTAATGGATTATAATAACGAGTGCTTTAAAAAAGAATTTATTGAAATTTTGAAAAAGGAAAGCCCGTCAAAAATTTTGTTCGTTGCAAGCAGTGAATTTGACAGATACGGCTACAGAAAGGCAATAGACGATGCAGGCTTTAGCTGTGTATCCTTTACCGATTTTGAGCCCTGTCCCGAAATCAGCTCTGTTAATAAAGGCGTTGAGCTTTTTAATTCGGAAAATTGCGATTTTATAGTAACTGTCGGCGGAGGCAGTGCAATGGATACTGCCAAGGGAATAAAGTATTATTCAGAGAAAAATGTTAAAATTCTTGCCGTTCCAACTACTGCGGGTACAGGTGCAGAGGTTACACGGTTTGCAGTTTTGTATAATAATGCAGATAAGCAGTCTGTGAGAAGCTATGATATTATTCCCGAATATCAGGTGTTTGACTATACCGCCCTTAAAACCTGTCTCTTATACACATCTGACGCTGCCGACGATCTGACGCGTGTTGATCTCG
>CALYNW010000057.1 GCA_945224895.1 uncultured Clostridia bacterium | reverse complement strand
ATAATCATATGTAAGGTCACAGCCCCAAGCGGTTGCGTCATTATCACCTTGATTGAGATTTATGTCAATATATATTTCATCGCTTGAAAGGACAACAGCCGCCTTTTCCTCTGAAAAATCAACTCCTGCGCCGTTTCTGCAAACTGAAACAGTACCCTTGTCGCTTCTTAAATCGACATCAACCTTATTGATATCAAATTCAGCATCAGCATACCCGATAGCACAAAGCACTCTGCCCCAGTTAGCGTCCTCACCGAACATAGCCGCTTTAAAGAGGGAAGAGCAAACAACGCTTTTAGCAACGGTAATTGCAGTGTCCTTGTCGGGTGCACCGACACATTTACATTCAAGAAGCTTGCTTGCGCCTTCACCGTCTTTAGCAAGCATACGGGTGAGATTAGCCATAACCTCGTATAGTGCAGATTTGAATATTTCAAAGCCTTTGCTTTCTTCTGTTATTTCTTTATTTCCTGCCAAACCGTTTGACATAAGGCTTACCATATCGTTTGTAGATGTATCACCGTCGATTGAAAGACAGTTGTAGGTAACCTTAACTATTTCACTCAAAGCCTTTTGAAGCATTTTGGAAGAAACGGCACAGTCCGTTGTGATAAAGTTCAAAGTAGTAGCCATATTCGGATGAATCATACCCGAGCCCTTAGCCATACCGCCTAAATGACAGGCACATCCGTCAATTTCAAATTCAACTGCGTATTCCTTCTTTACCGTATCGGTAGTCATAATTGCAGTTGCGGCTTCCTCGTTTTTATCGTAGTCAAGTTCCTTTATAAGTACGGGTACAGCACTTTCAATAGGCTCAATGGGTAGTACCTGACCGATAACTCCTGTTGATGCAACAATTACCTGCTCCTTGGGTATTCCCATTTCATCAGCCACAAGCTGACACATTTTATCTGCCTTTTCCACACCGTCTGCATTGCAAGTGTTGGCATTTTTTGAGTTTGCGATTACTGCTATTGCCTTATTACCGCTTTTTTCAAGATTTGCCTTTGTAACAAGTATTGGTGCACCCTTAACCTTGTTTTGAGTGTAAACTGCGGCAGCGTTGCAAACTACGTCTGATACAAAAAGACAAATGTCATTTTTATGCTTAATGCTGGGGTTATCATTTGCAGGCTTTTTTATTCCGCAGTATGTACCGCTTGCCTTAAAGCCCTTTGGGGCGCATATTCCGCCGTTAATAATATTCATATCTTAATCTCCTATATTAAGTCCTGTTTTTTCGTCAATTCCCATTGCAATGTTTAGGCATTGTATTGCCGCACCTGAAGCACCCTTACCAAGATTGTCAAATCTTGAGGTAATGAGAATTCTGTCATCATTTCCGTTAATTTCAATTTCCATATCATCTCTGTCGGCAAAGTTGTTTGTTCCTATCATGCCTGTTGTGTATCCAAGGTCACGAACCTTAACAATATCAGAGCCGTTGTAATGCTCCTTGAACATTTCGCAAATGTCGGCAGGTGTATATTTCTTCGTCATTTTATCTGTATAAAGAGGAACAGAAACAACCATTCCCTGTGGGTAATCGCATATGATAGGGGAGAAAATTGGTGCCTTTGATAAACCGCTGACAGTCTTCATTTCCTTTAGATGCTTGTGCTCCTGAGCAAGTGCATAAAGCCTTGGGGAGTCAAGCTCCTTATCCCTGTCTTTATCCTCATACTGAGCAATGCCCTTTTTACCTGCACCTGTGTAGCCACTCAATGCATAGCATATAATGTCATAGTCAGGTGAAATAAAACCGCTTTTAACAAGTGGATAAACTATTGAGTTAAATCCGCTTGCATAGCATCCAGGAACTGCAATTCTGTTGCTTTCCTTAATGCGTCTTCGGTGTTCACTGCTAAGCTCGGGAAATCCGTAAGCCCAGCCGTCCAAGGTTCTGTGAGCCGTTGACGTGTCAATTATTTTAACCCTGTCATTTTCAACAAGGGAAACTGCCTCAACGGATGCGGCATCAGGCAGACAAAGAAATGTAATATCACTTTCATTTATAAGCCTTGCTCTTTCCTTTGCATCCTTTCGCTTTTCAGGGTCGATTAGCATAAGCTCAATATCGTCTCTGTTTTCAAAGCGTTTGTATATTTTAAGACCGGTTGTACCGTCTTTTCCGTCAATGAATATTTTTTTCATTTTTATGCATAATCTCCGATTTCAAAATTATATCTTATTTATTATACACAAGCATATTGTAATGTCAATAGATATTGGAAAAATATTATAATTATACATAAAAATGAATAAATATACAATTAATTTGCATAGATAATATAGCATATACAGTCTATATTTAAAGTCCGTAAAAAAGCCCCATAGCTTGAACTCTTTAAAATATGCTTTAAAATATTATAGGTACAGGGAGTCTCAGCTCTGAATAATTGAGAAAGGAAATATTTTTTTGAATAATGAAATAATGGTTGCCTTTGTTTCTGTTTTAGGCACGATTCTCGGCTCCTTCGGCGGAATACTGACGTCATCAAAGTTAACCTCATACAGACTTGAAAAGCTGGAGCAGAAGGTTGACAAGCATAATAATTTTGCCGAAAGAATGCCTGTAATTGAAGAGCAGATAAAGGTTATTAATCACAGAATTGACGATTTGGAAAGGGAGAATGAGATATGAAATGTACGAAAATGACTGTTAAAAGAGCAATCAGAACATTTTTACAGACGGCTCTCGGTTATATTGCAGTTAATTTGGCAGTTGTTGATTTTTCGGCTGAAAAGGCGATACTTAAATCCGCTCTTACAGGTTTAGGTGTCTGTGCAGTATCAGCAGGACTTTCAGCCGTAATGAATTTGGAAAAAAAGGAAGATTGCGAAAATGACATTTGACAGCTTTATATCCAAATATTTAGGACAGGAAATTGACTATGACGGTGTCAGCGGTGTTCAGTGTGTTGATTTTGTCAAGCTGTATCTTGATAAGGTTTTCGGCATAAAGGCAGGTGCTTGGGGCAATGCAAGGGATTACTGGACAGATTATGACATCAGAGAGCCTCTGAAAAAGAATTTTGTTAAAATTTCAAATACACCTGATTTAATTCCCGAAAAAGGTGATATAGTTATATGGAGCGGTGACATCAGCTCAAAAAATGATTACGGTCATATTGCCGTTGCTTCAGGTGAGGGAGATACAAGCTACTTTTATTCCTATGACCAAAATTGGAACGGTAAGAAAATTAAAAAGATAAAGCATAGCTATACTGCCTTTTACGGTGTTCTTCGACCTAAAGACAATAGCAAAAATTATCCCGTCCCCACTGTAAAAAACGGAACGTATACTCTTACAAATGTGAGAGGAATATATAACGGCGCAGGAGCAAAAACAGGCAGAAAAAAGGTTAAGAATATTACAGCAGACGCAAGGAAAAACGCTGTTTCAAAAAGTCTAAAGGATAATGCCTACCTTAAAGCAAAAACCAAGGTTACAATTCTTGAAACAAAACTTGCCAAAAGCGGAAATCTTTGGGCAAGAATTCCGTCAGGCTGGATTTGTATTTGGGAAAAGGATAAAAACAAGCTATTTATAAAGTAAAATAATAAAGCTCCGCAGAGTATAATCTGCGGAGCAATTTTTATACTTATCTTATTTTATAAATCCCTTTTTAAACATAATATGTGCCGAAAGCATAGAAACAACTATGCCCACAGGAATAAGTATACCTACTGACAAATCTCCCTTGAACATTAATACGAGGCAAATTGCCGCAATGGGAACAACCGAAAGCTTAAAGTTCTTAGCGAAATAGCTCATACCTAAAGCACCGAAAAGTGCAGGAACAACCTGTGAAAAAGCAGGAGCAAGCGGAGAATCTTCACCTGTAATGTAAGGGAGAATAGGGGAGAAGATAAGAACACCTGCTGCCACGATTAAGGTAGTAACAATAGAAGATGTGCAAGCGGCAATAGTTGAGAGAATCTCACCCTCATCACTGTTTGCTCTAACCTTGGCTGAATCTAAGGAAGAAAGCACACAGGGAAGCTTAAGGTTAGTGATATTTCCTGTAATAAAGCTTACATATGTGGCTCCCGAGCCAAGAAGGGGAGTGTATGTTATAACCTCAATTACTGCTGTAGGATAAAAAAGGAGTGCGATAGGTGCAAGTCCCTTTAAAACAACAGTCGCTGAAGGAAAAGCATTCAAATAAGCACTGATGGCAACAGGAATCATTATAAATCCGAAAAGAGCGGTAATAACCCAAAATCTGCCGTATAAATGAGTTTTATTATTAAAATCGTTCATAATTAACCCCTCCATTCAAGCCAAGCAATATCAGCAGGCAGCAACTGTGCAATAAGCACAACTGCGCCCATTGCAATAAACATTGAAAGAGGCATTGCAAGAGGCTGAAGCCATTTGATTTCCTTTTTCTTTTCTATCTGCATAAAGCCAAGCATAACAACCATAGAAATAACAAGAGCACTTACGGAAAGAACGCCGGCACCGTCACCTAAAACAGCCTTGTCGCCCTGTCCGACTATTGCTTTACCTACGAATGCACTTATAAGACCGATAAAGGCTGCAGCGCTCATAGCATCAGCCCAAGCGCCGTTGTTTGTAACTGCCTTACCTATTCCTTTTTGAATTTTCTTTAGTGCAAAGGGAATGATTACAAGGGGCATAATTGAGCCTAACGTCATAACCCAGGCCGCAGTCGAAAATCCTAAGGGTGATGTAATTTCAGTTGAAAGTCCGCCTGTATAGCCTAAAGCCTCCATAGCTGATTCAGCCGCAGGCACTTCATATTGAATTGCACCGATTACGGTAAGTCTAATCCAAGGTAAAACAATTCCAAGAGCTCCGGAAAGAGTCAAAACAGTTGCAACGATTGAGATAGCGGGGGCTATACTGAATAGTGCAGACTGAGTAACAGTACCTTTTAATGTTTCGGTACTCATACCAAGCTTTTTACCCTGCCTCCAGGCTCTGATTAGGAAGAAAAGCGACTGTGCCAAAACGAACAGTACAACTATTCCGCCTATTATGTACATAAATGTGCTTTCTTTAAAATCCATGGCTTCTCCTTATTCTGTTGTCATAATTCGGATGTAACGCTTGAAGAATGTAACACCCTCTGTAAGCTGTTCAACAGGAATTCTCTCGTTTGTTGAATGGGTTGTAAGAAGAAGTGATGTGTCAACCTTAAACGGAGAAAAACGATAAATGTTCTCGCAAACTATTTCATAGTTATATGCGTCGGTTCCGCCCATAACAAGATATGGCGCAACAATATTCTTTTTATCCTGTGAAACAGTAAGACGTTTGAGTGTGTCAAAGGATCTTGTATCTGTCGGAGAAACAAGGCTGGGCTCCTTGCCTTTAATAAACTCAATTTCAACATTTTCTCCGCCCATATATTTTTCAATATGGCGTCTGACGTCTTCGATTGTTTCGCCGGGCATAATTCTGAAATTAACGGTAACGCTTGCCTTTTGCGGAAGAACATTTGCGGCAGGGGAGCCACTTGCCATTGTAACGCCTGTGGTTGTCCTAACAAGTGAAGCCGCAGGGGGAATACTGCTCATAACCTTAAGCAGTAACGGCTTTAAAAGCCAAAGGTTGCAGAATACAACTCTGCCGAGATATGATGTTCTCTTACCTATATCACTGAAAAGGTGGTAAACAAACGGCAGAATTTTAGACTTAAACTGATGATTTTCAAGGTTAATAACCTTTTTTGAAAGTATGCCTAAAGCAGTATGCTTAGGAGGCTGGGAGGAATGACCGCCCTTAGATTTAACTGTGATTTTGAAATCTGCATAGCCCTTTTCAGCAACACCGATGCCTGCAAGGTTTGCCTCAAGAATACCCTTAACATTAGCAGGAAGCATTGCACCGCCCTCGTCAATAACGCTGTCAAGGTGTACTCCCTTTGCTTTTAGGGTTTCTGCAATTTCTCTTGCACCGTTGTTACCGCCCGAAACGATTTCCTCGTTGTGACCTAAGCAGAGATATACGCCTCTGACAGGCTGATATCCCTCCTCAAGTAAGGTTTCAACGCTTTCAAGAAGGCTTATGAGATGGTTTTTCATATCAAGGGCACCTCTGCCCCAAATAAATTTGCCGTCGTTGTAGCCGTCAAAGGCAGGATGCTTCCAGTCATTTTCAGTTCCCTTTGCAACAGGCACAACGTCCTGATGAGCCAAAAATGCAATAGGCTCAAGATTTTCGTTACTGCCCTTCCAATAGAAAAGCAGACTTGCCGTTGATACATTTTCAACCGTCAGGTTTTTATGTACAAGCGGAAATGACTCCTTTAGAAAATCGTGAAATCTGTCAAATTCCGCCCAATCGGTTTCGTCCTCGTTTTCGTGGGAGATTGTTTTGATTTTGATTGCCTCCGTCAGTTTTTTCTGTACTCTTTCGGAGTCAACCTTCTCCTCGGGGAATGCTTCCTGAACAGGATCTTCAGCCTTGTAGAATACTGCCCTAATC
>CALYNW010000056.1 GCA_945224895.1 uncultured Clostridia bacterium | reverse complement strand
TTTCTTTCGCAACTCGAAAGAAATGAAAAACCTCCGCGTTAGCGGAAACATAATCCATAATTCAGAGAGGCAAAAAAATATGGAATATTCAGCAGGAGAATATGATGTAATAGTTATCGGCGCAGGACACGCAGGAATTGAGGCGTGTCTTGCTTCGGCACGTCTCGGCTGCAAAACTGCCGTATTTACAATCAATCTTGACTGGGTTGGAAATATGCCCTGCAATCCCTCAATCGGCGGTACTTCTAAAGGTCATCTTGTAAGAGAGATTGACGCCCTGGGCGGTGAAATGGGAAAGGCGGCTGACAAATATTCTCTGCAATCAAGAATGTTGAATTTAGGAAAAGGCCCTGCGGTTCATTCTCTCAGGGCACAGATTGACAGGCGTGAATACTCCGCAGGAATGAAGCATACACTTGAAACACAGGACAATCTCGATATCCGTCAAAGTGAAATTGTAGATATCGTAAGGCTTGATAACGGCTTGTGGCAGGTTAAAACTAAGCTTGAAGCGCTGTTTACCGCAAAGGCAGTTATTATTGCAACAGGTACATTTTTAGGCGGAAGAGTATATATCGGCGATGTTTCATACGAAAGCGGTCCCGACGGAATGTTCCCGTCAACCGACCTTTCTGTTGCCTTGAAAAAATTAAACATTCCTCTAAGAAGATTTAAGACAGGCACCCCCTCAAGAGTAAACAGACGCTCCATTGACTTTTCAAAAATGGAGGTTCAGGAGGGTGACGAGGAAACCGTACCCTTCAGCTTTGAGACAGAACAGCCACCCGAAAACAAGGTTTTCTGTCACATAACCTATACAAACGAAAAAACCAAGGAGATAATCCTTGAAAATCTACACAGAAGCCCTATGTATTCGGGAAAAATTGAAGGTAAGGGACCGAGATACTGTCCGTCATTTGAGGACAAAATTGTCCGCTTTGCCGATAAGAAGCGTCATCAGCTTTTTGTTGAGCCCTGCGGACTTAATACGGAGGAAATGTATCTTCAGGGGCTTTCCTCCTCCCTGCCTGAGGATGTTCAGCTTGCTTTTATCCACACTATACCCGGTCTTGAAAATGCTCAGGTTATGCGAACAGCCTATGCCATTGAGTATGACTGTGTTGACCCTACCGCCCTAAAAGCCACTCTGGAATTTAATGACATCTCGGGGCTTTACGGTGCAGGTCAGTTCAACGGCTCCAGCGGTTATGAGGAGGCGGCGGCTCAGGGACTTGTGGCAGGAATTAATGCGGCTTTGAAGATTAAGGGCGAGGAGCCTATGATACTTGACCGAGGCGGTTCATATATCGGAACGCTGATTGATGACCTTGTAACCAAGGGCTGTACCGACCCATATCGAATGATGACAAGTCGAAGTGAATACCGTTTAGTTCTCCGTCAGGACAATGCAGATGTTCGCCTTACTCCCACAGGCTACAAAATAGGCTTGATTTCCCAGGAAAGATATGATAAATTTTTATATAAGGAAGAATGTGTAAAAAAAGAAAGAGAAAGAATTGAAAATAAATCAATTCCCCTTTCGGATACACTGCAAGAAATTCTTGTTGACTGCGGTACAACTCCTCTTGAACGTGGATGTAAAATGATTGAGCTTATTAAAAGACCGCAGGTTACGTATAAGGATTTAACCCCTGTCGACGATGACAGACCCGATTATCCCTCTGCCGTATTTGAGCAGGTGGAGATTTCCGTGAAATACGAGGGCTACATTGCCAGACAGGAACAGCAAATTAAGGAAATGAGAAGAATTGAATGTAAAAAAATACCCGATGATATTGATTATTCTTCTCTCAAAGGTCTGCGACTTGAGGCTATCGAAAAGCTTTCAAAAATCAGACCTGAAAATTTAGGACAGGCAAGCAGAATAAGCGGAGTTAATCCTGCCGACATTGCCGCCCTCAACATTATATTGGAGACATTATGATTAATTACGAGTTACTTCAGTCCGAGGCAGAAAAAATCGGAGTAGATTTAGGAGAGTATGGGGCTGACAGGTTTGACTCCTACGCAGAAAGGCTTGTCAGGTGGAATGAACATGTCAATCTTACGGCAATTACCGAGCCTGACGATATAGTTATTAAGCATTTTATTGACTGCCTTTACATAATGAAATATGTTGCTTTTAAAAAGGATGAAAAGCTTGTTGATGTGGGAACAGGTGCAGGCTTCCCGGGTATGCCCCTTTTGATTGCAAATCCCGACCTTGACGTTACCTTTGTTGACAGTATGGAGAAAAGAATAGGCTTTCTCCGTGATGTTTTGAAAAATATCGGTTTAACAGGAACTCGCATCCACGAAAGAGCCGAAGTCGTAGGAAAAGATGCAGATTACAGAGAAAAATTCGATTATGCTACTGCAAGAGCAGTTGCCCCTTTAAATGTGCTTTGTGAATACTGCCTCCCTCTTGTTAAGGTTGGAGGACTGTTTGTTTCTCTGAAAGGCTCCTCAGGTATGGAGGAGCTTAAGGCTGCCGAAAACGCAATTAACGTTTTAGGCGGAGAGGTTGCAAATGCTGTCGAGTACCAGCTTCCCAACGGTGACGGCAGAAGTATAATTATTATCAGAAAGATATCGCAGACACCGACAAAATATCCCAGAAAGTCAAAGAAAATTGATACTAAGCCCCTTTAATAATGTAATTAAATGTCAGATATAAAGGATTTCTCACGATGAGAAATCCTTTATTTTTTTGAAACATTGTGATATAGTTTAGTCAAGGAGATGAGGTGAGTGGAACAAACAATAGTTCAGATACCTACCGAAAAGCTTCTCCCTAATCCCTATCAGCCGAGAAAGCAGTTTAAAAGCGAGGAAATGCTTTCCCTTGCCGATTCAATAAAGGAAAACGGAGTGCTTCAGCCCCTTTTATGCAGACAGATTAACAACAGTGATTATTATGAGCTTGTGGCAGGAGAAAGACGTTTGAGGGCGTCTATCCTTGCAAATCTCCAAACTGTTCCCTGCATAATCATAAGCTGTGACTATGAGGACAGCGCAATCTACTCTATTCTTGAGAATATTCAGCGAAGCAACCTGAATTTCTTTGAGGAAGCACAGGCAATCGGTCATTTAATCAATCAGTTCGGCTTAACTCAGGAGCAAATAGGCAAAAAGCTGGGAAAAAGCCAGTCGGCGCTGTCAAATAAGCTGAGATTGCTCCGCCTCCCTGTTGACGTAAGATACTTTATCGAAAAGGAAGGACTTACCGAAAGACACGCAAGGGCGCTTTTGAAAATTGATAACGAAAAGGATATGTGGACAAGTCTTAAGGTTATTACCGACAGACATCTGAATGTTGAGCAAACCGAGGCTTACATAGACTCCCTGACGGATAAAAAAATTAAACCTAAAAAAACAGTTATCAAGATATTTAAGGATATAAGAATTTTTGTCAACACGGTGGACAAGGCTATCGCAACTATGAAGGAAGCCGGAATAAACGCCGAATCTGACAAAACAGAGACAGACGATTATATAGAATATCGGGTAAGAATACCCAAATCCGCACAACAGTGCAATAACTCTGCTTAAAACGGGTAACCGTTTTAACATATTCTCCTCTTTTCATCACGTGGAAAAAACGGGCGCAAGCTCGTTTTTTCTGCGTTATGGGACTTTTTAATGTAATAATATACTTGTGTTTCACGTGAAACTGAATACAATATATAGATTTTCATTTAAACTATGTTTAACTTTCATTGATTTAAGTGAAAACCAATATTTTTAAACTGTTTATCTTAAATAACTGTGTTTCACGTGAAACATCTATATATTGTAGTCCCCTATTCTTTGATGCACAAAAATGAAAAATTAATTTAAATGTTTCACGTGAAACCTCTTGTATACGCAGCAATCCTGTAGTATAATTATACCCACGGAGGTGTTGCTATGGGCAAAACCATATCTATCTTTAATCAAAAGGGCGGTGTCGGTAAAACTACCACCTGCGTAAACTTTGCCGCCGCATTAGGATTAAAGGGAAAGAAAACCCTTCTTGTTGATATTGACCCTCAGGGCAATACAACAAGCGGTGTTGGCATAGATAAGACTGAATTTGAAAATTCAACCTATAATATGCTTATTGATGAGGTTCCTGCAAAGGATATAATAATTGAAACTACCTTTAAAAATCTTTCTGTACTTCCTGCCGATATGAATTTGGCAGGCGCAGAATTAGAGCTTGCAGAAAACGAAAACAGGTTCAAGGCATTAAAAAGGGCTCTTGCTCCTGTTGTTATGGAATATGACTTCATTATAATAGACTGTCCCCCCAGCTTAGGTCTGCTCAGTCTTAATGCCTTGACTGCGTCGGATACCCTGATTGTCCCCCTTCAATGCGAATATTATGCGCTTGAGGGCTTAAGTCAGTTGGTGGGTACTGTAAGAACGGTAAAGCAGCATTATAACGAGCATTTGGAGCTTGAGGGTGTTATATACACAATGTATGACAGCAGATTAAAGCTTAATCAGCAGGTTATTGACGAAGTGGACAAATTCTTTCCTGGAAAGGCTTATAAGACTAACATTCCCCGAAGCGTAAAGCTTGCAGAGGCACCAAGCTTCGGAAAGCCGATTTTCTATTATGAAAAATACTCAAAGCCTGCCTTTGCGTACAAAAAGCTTGCGGATGAATTTTTAAAGAAACAGTAATTATAAAAATCGTAAAAGAGATAAGAGGTGTAATATGGCAAAGAAACAAACAGGGCTCGGTAAAGGCTTAGGTGCGTTAATGCTTGAAAACTCTGTTGACGAGATGGTGGCAACAAACACCCTGCCTTTAAATGAAATTGTTCCAAATAAAGAACAGCCTAGAAAAACCTTTGACGAGGGCGCATTACAGGAGCTCGCTGACAGTATAACACAGCACGGTGTTTTACAACCCCTTCTTGTAAGACCCTTGCCCGCAGGCGGATACCAGCTTGTGGCAGGTGAAAGACGTTGGAGAGCCTCAAGAATAGCAGGGCTTAAAGAGGTTCCTGTTGTAATAAAGGAGCTTTCTGATGTTGAAACAATGGAGATTGCCATTATCGAAAATCTCCAGAGAGAGGACCTGAACCCCATAGAAGAAGCAGAGGGCTTGCAGGCACTTATTGACAGATGCGGCTTCACTCAAGAGGAGGTTGCTGTTTCAGTTGGAAAGTCAAGACCCGCAATAGCAAATTCTCTCAGACTGCTGAAATTACCGCAGGAGGTCCGTGATATGACACGAAACGGTGAAATATCAGCCGGTCACGCAAGGGCACTTCTTGCCTTTGACAATGAGGCAATGATATATGAGGCGGCAGAAAGTATAATCAGAAACAATCTTACAGTACGTGATGTTGAGCGTATGGCAAAGATTGCCGAAAAGACAGGCACAACAACACGTTCGAGAAATAAAAGACGTGATTCATTTTATGATGAGGTTGAGCTGTCGCTGACAGAGGTGCTTGGCAGAAAGGTAAAGGTTTATAACGGCAGAGGACGGGGAACACTTGAAATAGAGTTCTACTCAGCCGAGGATTTAAAAGAGATAGCAAATAAGTTAGGAGAATAAAAAATGCTTGATATTAAATTTGTAAGGGAAAATCCCGATATTGTAAAGGAAAACATCAAAAAGAAATTTCAGGACAAAAAGCTTCCGCTTGTAGACGAGGTAATCGCACTTGACGAGGAAAGAAGAGCGTCAATGGCAAAGGCAGATGAGCTTCGTGCCAACAGAAACAAGCTGTCAAAGCAGATAGGCGCTTTAATGGCTCAGGGCAAAAAGGACGAGGCAATGGAAATCCGTCAGCAGGTAACTGCACAGGCAGAGGAGCTTGAGGAGCTTGGCAAAAAGGAAAAGGAGCTCAACGAAAAGGTAACATCAATAATGATGAGCATACCTAATATAATTGACGAGTCTGTACCTATCGGTAAGGACGACAGCGAAAATGTTGAGGTTCAGCGTTACGGTGAGCCCGTAGTTCCCGATTATGAAATTCCATACCATACCGATATTATGGAAAGCTTTGACGGTATTGACCTTGAATCGGCAGGCAGGGTAGCAGGTAACGGCTTCTATTATCTTATGGGTGATATTGCAAGGCTCCACAGCGCAGTAATCAGCTATGCAAGAGATTTTATGATTGACAGAGGCTTTACCTATGTTGTACCGCCCTTTATGATTAGGTCAAACGTAGTAACAGGCGTTATGAGCTTTGAGGAAATGGACGCAATGATGTATAAGATTGAGGGCGAGGACCTCTATCTTATCGGTACATCGGAGCATTCTATGATAGGTAAGTTCATTGATACAATCACTCCTGAGGAGGAATTGCCTAAGACTCTTACCTCATATTCACCCTGCTTCCGTAAGGAAAAGGGTGCCCACGGTATTGAGGAAAGAGGCGTTTATCGTATCCATCAGTTTGAAAAGCAGGAAATGGTTGTTGTCTGCAAGCCTGAGGAGTCAAAAATGTGGTTTGACAAATTATGGCAGAA
>CALYNW010000055.1 GCA_945224895.1 uncultured Clostridia bacterium | reverse complement strand
AATCAAGGGGAAGCATCAAAGATGCCCATTCCCCTTGATAATCCCCTCTGTTTCGTCGGCACACGCACTACGTGCATTGTGCCGAGGAGACACTACCTAACCTATAAAAATACCCCCGACTGATTTTCAGTCGGGGGGTTGCTTATTCTTCCCACTTCATAATGGTTTTACCAAATGATTTTTGGGTATCCTTCTCGAAGGCATTTTTAATATCTGTTGTTGTTCTGACAACATTTACGGAGCTGATGAGATTTCCGAGATAGTCGATAATTTCAGGGTGCTTTGCGTACATATCAACAGTCTTCTGAAAATCTGCTACACCGCTTCGTGATGAGCCGAACACCCTAAGCCCCTTTTCAAGAATCATTCTTGTGTTAATAGGAACGGGGTATTCGCTGACACCTAAAATAGAAATTGTCGCCTCGGGCTTGATAAGTCCGATAATCTGCTCAATGGCAACAGGACTTCCGTTACCGCCCACACATTCAAAGGCGTGGTCCATTGTAAAGCCCTCGGGAATTTCGTTTACAAGATGCGTTTCATCAGCAAAGGTGAAATCGGCAAGCTTTTCCCTCATAGTTCCGAAAACAACAATTTTCGACTCAGGGAAATGATATTTAAGGAAAAGGGAGGTTATATATCCCAAATTTCCGTCACCCCAAACTCCGATAACATCTCTTCTGCCGTGGGCGATATTATCAAATCTTGAAATTGCGTGAACGGAAACGGATACAATCTCCGTAAAAGCCGCCACGTTCATATCAATATTGTCAGGCAGCTTAACAAGTCTTTTTGGAGAAATCTCCACAAATTCCTGAAGAAAGCCGTCCATAGACGAACCGCAGAATTTTGATGAACGGAGGTAGTTTTCGCCGATATAATCGTCTGTCTCGGCAGGAGCATTGGGCACCATAACAACACTGTCGCCTGCCTTATATGTTCCCGTAGGGTCAAAAACAACTCTGCCTACGCCATCGTGGATAAGCGCAATAGGTAGCTTTTCGGCAAGGACCTTTGCGTCACGTGTACCGAGATAATATCTCATATCGGCGTTGCAGATAGAAAGATTTGTAGGTCTGACTATTGCATTTTCGCCAAATAAATTTATGTCCTCAAAGGCTATTTCAAAACGTCTCGGCTCAACTAATCTGTAAACCGTATTAATCATTTTCTTCATCCTCCAGCAGTGATTTTGCTACACGCAAATCATAGGGATATGTGATTTTCATATTATAGGTTTCACCCTGAACAAGCGCAACCTTTTCGCCCTTCATAACAAAAATCTTTGCAGCGTCGGTGAGAATGTCCTTTTCCTCATCAGTCAGAGCGTTATAGATATTCTTCAACTTAAGAGCATTAAAGGACTGAGGAGTCTGTCCCTGATACATTTTACTTCTGTCGGGAATTGCGCTGATAACCTTATTGTCCTGTGCTTCAACGATTGTGTCCGTTGCAGGAACAACAGTATCGCAGGCACCGTATTCCTTTGCAAACTGAATATTCTCTTCGATAATTCTGTTTGTAACAAAGGGCCTTACGCTGTCATGGGTAACGATAATTGTATCGTCATTAAGATTGCCCTCTTTTTCAATAAAGTCGATGGCATTCATTATTGTTTCATTTCTTGTTTCTCCGCCCTCGATAACTGCGATTCTTTCCTTGGCAGGAGCTATATGCTTTTCAATAAGATTTTTTGTATGCTCAACCCACTGCCTTGGGCAGAGAACAATGATTTTTTTAAGCTCGGGTACGGCAAAAAACTTTTCAATAGTATAAATAATTATGGGCTTTCCCTTAACGGTCAGATATTGCTTGGGCTTGTCACCGCCCATTCTTGAGCCTATACCGCCTGCTAAAATAACACCGTATACCATAATATTATCTCCTTATTTTATAAGAATTTATTTATCTAAATTTTTTAAAATTAAATCAGCCACTCTCTGACTTGATTTTCCGTCAAGGTGGTCGAAGAATTTATTTTTAAAGCCCTCAACCCTTTGAGCCTCAAAGTCCTTTTCCTCTATACATTCAACAAGCTCCCTCTGAGAGAAAACAATTTTTCCGGGAACAAAGCCCTCAAAATCATAGTAGAAATCACGGCTTGAAATATAATCATAAAGGTCGAATGCGTAAAACATCATGGGAATATTCAAAAGCGACGCCTCAAAAACAACGCTTGAATAATCTGTCACAAGCAAATCCGTGACAAACAGTAAATCGTTAAGCTCGTCATCATCAGACAAATCTATGATAACGTCCTTATATTCCTCGGGAATTTCAAAGCGCTCCTGACAGAATGGGTGAAGCTTAATGATAATGGCATATTCGCCCTTAAGCTGCTCGTAAACCTCAACAGGTGAAAATGCACTTGTGGGATAAAATGCGCTCATTTGTCCGTTACCTCTGAATGTGGGGGCAAAGAGCATTATTTTTTTATTTTCAAGCTGAGGATATCTTTCATAAAAGCCGTTTCTGATATTGTCGGCGTATTCCTTATCCATAAATATATCGGTTCTCGGAATACCTGTAGCTACAACATTTTCGTCGCTTAAGCCGAAGCCCTCCGCGTAATGCTTTGCGATTTCCTGAGAGCTGACGATTGCGTAGTCATACATTCTGTGGTTAGGGTCTGTCTGTTTGGGACCGCCCTTTTTACCGAGCCTTGTAAATCCAAAGGTCTTAAAGGCTCCGCAGGCGTGCCAAAGCTGAAACAGCTTCACTCCCTCACGCTTGTCCACAAGATTAAGGAGCCTGAAATAGTCATCAACAATAACAACCCTTGACGTTGCATAAAGCCTTAAGAATTTCACAATATTTTTAATTCTGCTGTGACCTGCGGGGTCGGAAAACATAAGAAACCGAAAATCAATATCGTCCCTGTCCTTAAGCAGATTGTAAACAAAAAGGGGATTTCCGCCTATTTCGTCACGTCTGCCTGACATAAACGTAACTCTGTTTGGCACGATATCCTTTTTTGAAAGTATCTTGTAGTAGATTTTACAGATTGCAAAAAGGGGCTTTCTTATATTCTCCCTAAATACTGATTTCTTAAAGCTTGTTTTGAGAAAGGAAGAAAAATTTATTTTTATCTGAACAAAGATATTTCTAAGCAGTCCGTCAATTTCCTTTGTTTTTCTTTTCGGCAAAACACCAAGCCCTGCAAATATTCCGTCAAGGACAAAATAGGGTGCAAGCAAAACCGAAAGGATAATTCTCAGAATAAAGAAAACAAAGCGTAGTGCAGGAATAATTATTCTGCTTCTTTCCGCAAGGCTACCGCCTCGGTGTAATTCCTTTGATTTTGAAATCACAATACGGCTGTTTTCACAGTCAAAGGAAATGGTATAAATATGACCGTTCTTTTTTCTGTCGCTTTCAAAATCGTTTTCCTCGTTTGTGAAAACCGTTACACCGTCAAAGCATTCATATTCAATATACTGCTCATCAAGACGTATGTCGGGATTTTCGTTAAGCACGTTTGTGGAAACGGTAAACGGCACGGACTCCACCGTATTGTCGCCGTAATAAAAATCTATTCTTGCAGTTATGTCGCTGTCGCTTTCAAAATTATAAAATATATTGTCAAGCAAAAATGTGTATGTGCAAACGATAATGCAGGAGCTGCTTTGCTTTTGCCTGAAATAATTTGTTACAAGGAAAGGCAGTCTGCGAACCCTGCCGTCACATTCAAAAACAATTTTTGCCTTTGGAGATGTAACGTCAACATCAAAGGGACAGCTTATTGAAGCTGAAATATTTAATTTATTTTTATCAACAATCATTTTGTTGATTATCATTTTACTGTCAAACATCGGCTATTTTAAAAGCTCCTTTGTAAAATTAACCACATTTTCCGTAGCGTGTCCCGTATTACTGCCGAAAAATCTGTCCTTAAACGGAGCAATAAGCTCCTGCCTGTAATCCTTGTTCTTTATTGCATTTATCATTTCGTCTGTGCTGAGAACAATTTTTCCGGGAACAAAGGAGGAAAAGTTGCAGTAAAAATCTCTGTCCCTGCTGTATTCGTTAAGGTCAAATGCAAAAAACAGCATAGGAACATTTACTATCGACGCTTCAAAAATTACGCTTGAATAATCCGTAACCATAAGGTCGGTTACGAAAAGCAAATCGTTTATGTCATACTGTGTTGAAAAATCAAAAACCCTGTCGGCGTATTTTTCGGAATAGGCAGGTCTTTCGGAGAGATAGGGGTGCATTTTTACAACGATAACCCATTCCTCGTCAAGGCTTGAAAGAAGCCTGTCAACCTCAAAGCGTTCTATGGGATAATGACAGCTTCCCATACCTCCGCCTCTGAAGGTCGGTGCGAAAAGCAGAATTTTTTTGTCTGCAAGGCTCGGATTTTCTCTGTAGAATTTTTTTCTGAAATGCTTTTTGTAGCTTTCATTTTCAAGCATATCGCATCTTGGTGAGCCAAGGGCGATAACCTTTTCCATTGCGACTCCGAAGCCCTCGGCATAATAGGGAATTACGTCCTTGGAGCTTACCACAACATAATCGTACTGGCGGTGATTTGGTGAGCTTTGCCTCAGATAGCTGTCTCTGCCGAGTCTTGAAAAGCCAAAGGTTTTAAATGCACCGCAGGCGTGCCAAAGCTGAATAAGAGTAACATCATCCTTCTTTTTTAAATACGAAAGAAAATGATAATAGTCGTCAACAAAAACTACCCTTGATGTGGCATAGAGCCTGAAAAATTTAAACAAATTCGGAATGTTTGATTTAACTCCGCCCTTTTTGCAGAGAACGTTAATCTCTATTCCCGGTATTTTCGTCATTTCAAAAAAAACAGCCTTTATGTTTCCTGTAAGCCTTTCGGACCTGTTGGTTAAAAATGTTACCTTGTTAGGCTGAACCTTAAGGTGCCTGTAGGGGAGAAAAAGCAGTGACATAATTCCTGAAAAAAGAATTTTTGTTTTTTCTCTTTTACTGCTTTTAAAAAAGCGGAAAAGCATATTCCTGTGCTTTGACGGAATAACAACCTCTTTTTCGGGAGCCAGCATAACATTGTCTGCCTTGCCGTCGCTGAAAAGAAATTTTACGCCTATTTTCTCAGGTGCTTTTTTTCTGCTGTAAAAAAGAGAGGGTATATCGAAAATTCCGATAGCCACTGCCGTATTACCGTCGCAGGATTTTAAATCCATAGGCAAAATACGGTTGTCATCATCAGTATAAAAGCAGGCAGAAATTCTCGGATAGTAAAGAGGATTTTCCCCTGTTACGGAAACGGTAATTTCCACATAGGAATCTTCTGATTTTAAATTTTCAATCTTTACCTTATATCCGTTCATCAAATGCTTCCTCTCAAAAATTTTAAGCAGGTCTACTCTTTATATTAACATATTATGTTTCCTTTGTCTATAATATAATTCAATTAACATTATATGCTTTAATACATTATAGCCTGTAATAATTGACAAAATATTTTTCGGTGATATAATTAAACTAATATGGTTGTTTAACCAAATAATGCAGCTTTGCGGAGGAAAAATTATGAACATATTTATGATTGGCGGAACAGGTCTTTTGGGCTGTGAAGCAGCAACACAGCTTATTAAAATGGGACACAAGGTTACTTCTGTTGCCCTGCCGCCGCTTCCTGAGGGAGCTCCTATCCCTGAGGAAATGGATATCGTTTTCGGCGATATCAACAAAAAGTCAGATGAAGAAATTGAGGAAATGCTTAAGGGCAATGATGTATTTATTTTTGCCGCAGGTGTTGATGAAAGAGTTGAATTTCCTGCTCCTGTAATGGATTATTACTATAAATTCAACATTGCTCCCCTTAAGAGAATTTTCCCTCTTTGTAAAAAGGTAGGCGTAAAGAGAGCAGTTGTTCTCGGCTCATACTTTGCTTATCTTTCAAAGAGCAGACCTGATATGAGACTTACTAAGAGAAATCCTTACTTCAAGTCAAGAATGATGCAGGAGGAGGTTTGCGCCGCTGCCTGTGACGATAATTTCAGCTGCGCCGTTCTTGAGCTTCCTTACATATTCGGCACTCAGCCGGGAAGAAAGCCTGTTTGGACAATTCTTATTGAGCAGATTGCTATGATGGATAAGCTTCCGTTTACATTGTATCCAAAGGGAGGTACTGCAATGCTTACCTGCCGTCAGGTCGGTCAGGCTATCGCAGGTGCCGCTCTTCGTGAAAAGCCGGGCTTCGAGGCTATTCCGATTAGTATGTACAATATGAAATGGGATAAGTTCCTCAAGATTGTTTATGAAGCAAGAGGAATGGGACCTGACAGAAAGATTGTCGGTGTTTCACCTGCAATGATGAAAATGGGTATGGTAAAGGTAGCAATGGACTACAAGAAAAGGGGAATTGACTCCGGTATGGACCCATTCAACCTTCCCGATATTATGGATATCGACCTGTTTATCAATAATGAGTATACAAAGGCTCTTGGTGTTGAGGAGGACGACATTGAAGAGGCAATCGCAGACTCTATCAGAGTTTCCGAGGCCGCTTACAACGGAA
>CALYNW010000054.1 GCA_945224895.1 uncultured Clostridia bacterium | reverse complement strand
CATATACATACCTCTCGCAAGGTTTGAATAGTTTGAGAGTAGTGTAATTTCATAAGGTAGTAAAACGATACGCTGGAAATCATCGGCAACATTCACGTTTGAGAGTAGTGTAATTTCATAAGGTAGTAAAACCTTATCTGCTTTACTGTCGCCTGCAGGGTTGTTTGAGAGTAGTGTAACTTCATAAGGTAGTAAAACTGAGGCTCACCAAACCCCCACAACCGAAATGTTTGAGAGTGGTCATTCCACTTTGATACTGAAAAACATCCGAATTATAAGGATGCACAGGGTTGGAAGCTTTATGTTAATGCAAAGACATATTACAGAGATGCTGACGAGGAAGAATTCTTAAAATATGAATTCAAGCATACAAACTCCAAGCAAGAAAAAGCTATTGAAGAATTGAAAAACAAAATAAACGAAAGCAAAAAAGAAGATAACATCAATACAACTCAGGAATATCATGAGCTGGTCGGAAAGTGGTATTGTTCTTCGCTTCGCTCGTGTAACGGCGGAAGCATAACTATTACGATTACACGCAAGGCAAACAAATTGTATTTTAATCGTAAAATGATTATGTCAACCTCATCTGCAAGCAGTAATATTGATTATGAGGTTGAGCTACCGGTTAACGATAGCTTTAGAGTTGATGATATAAATTTCACTTATCACTATGACGGTACCAATCTAAAAGAAAAATTTGACAACGACAGAGAAAATGTATTTGAGAGAGTATCAGATGATTCTTCAACCTCTCATACAACCACAGCAAATTATAACGGTGCAACTGCATACTCCCGTTATACTACTACAAAGCATTACACAACTAAGTATCGAACTACCAAGCGATATACAGAAAATGACGATCCTTATAATGCTAAAGATTATGGTAACGAAGAGGATTTTTATGAAGATCATTATGATGATTTCTTTGATTACTATGATGCTGAGGATTATTACAGAGAGCATCACGATGATTGATTTACTTTTGAACTGTTCGGAAATCCCGGACAGTTCATTTTTGTATTAAAATTTATTGACAAACGGGAGATTTATGGATATACTGATATTAGTTAGTATCAATAAGTATCAGTTGGTGATTAAATGGATGCAATAAAATTTTCAAAAATGCTTTCGGATAAGCATATTGTTGATTTCAAAAAATTAAAATACAAATATCCCGATGATTTTGATGAGTTCGTTGAAATATTGAAATCGTCATACTATGAAGAATTGCCCATAAAAGACTTTAAGGGCAACAGTATCGTTTATCTCAATTCCTGCACAGGCGTTAATTTAGATGCTGTAAAACTGCTTTATACTTCGCAAAGCTCTGCCTATGGTACTAAGGCTTTGGAGGAGGAAATTGTTGCAACATCTGCTATTGAGAGTATCGATTTTAACAGGGATAGTGTTCGCAATATTATGAAAGGTCTTGCACCGAAGGACGAAGAGGAAAACCGAATTTTCGGCTTAAAGCAAGGCTTCGAGTTCATCAGTCACAAGGAAAACAAAATTACCGAAGAAAACATCTATAAGCTTTATATGATGACAATCGGCAATTTCCTTGATGATGAAAGCAGGCTGGAGCAGGGTAATTTTTACCGTCACGACACGGTTTATGTTATGAGTGACAAGGTTGAGCATAGCGGAATTGACCATAAAAAGCTACCTGAATATATGAAATCATTAGTAGAATTTGCAAATGTAAAGGATAATATAAATGACTTGCTCAAGGCTACTATGCTACATTTTTATATTGCATATCTTCACCCTTATTTTGACGGTAACGGTCGTATGGCTCGTCTTATTCAAATGTGGTTTTTAATTCAAAAGGGATATGAAAGCACTCTGTTTGTACCGTTTTCAAGCTATGTTGAAAAGAGCAGAAAGAAGTATTACGACGCCTACACGCTTGTTGAAGAAAATTATAAATTATCGGGTGTAATCGACATCACTCCGTTTCTCATTTATTTCATCCAAAATGTTTATGAAAAAATGACAGGTGACACTGTTAAAGCAAATACTCTTGAAAAGTATAATTCGGCACTTTCGGCAGGTGAGATAACTCAGAAAGAAGCAAAGCTCTGGCAATTTGTGCTTTCAACTTATGCAGGTGATACCTTCACAACAAAACAGCTTGAAAGGGATTTCGGAGATGCTGCCTTTGCAACGGTGCGAAGCTTTGTTTTGAAATTCACGGATTTAGGTCTGCTGAACGCTCAAAAAATGAAAAATAAAGTTTTGTATAGTGTAGCATAATAAAACAAATCAAAAAACAATAAAAAAATTTGAAATGATTTGAAAAGAATCTAAAATATTTTGAAACTTTGGTATAATATTTTGAAAATTTGAAAAATATTTTGAAACTTTATTAAAAATCATTGAATAATTTTGAAACCTTGGTATAATATTTAACAAGGAGTGGTTTTATGCAAAGTAAAGAACTTGTTGAACTTGTAAATAAAATAAAAGAATTAAAGAGCGAGTCCCAAACAATAGAACTAAAGTCCGCAGAATTAGGATGCCCTAAAAGACTTTATGATACCCTTTCGAGCTTTTCAAATCAGGATGATGGCGGTATAATTATTTTCGGAATTGACGAAAATAATGATTATTCTATTGTAGGCGTTTATGACGCACAGGATCTTCAAAAGCAGCTTAACAATCAATGCAAAGAAATGGAGCCGATTGTAAGACCGTTGATTACAATTTGTGAAATTGACGGTAAAAGTATTGTTTCGGCAGAAATTCCCGGAATAGAAATAACAAACAGACCGTGCTATTATAAAGGCAAAGGTAAGATTAAAGGTTCTTATATTCGTTCAGGGGAATCGGATGAGCCAATGACTGACTATGAAATATACAGCTATGAGGCTTACAGGCAGAAATATCAGGATGACGTAAGAATAGTTGAAAGAGCAAGTACTCAGACCATAGATGAAGATATGCTTGCTCAATACAAAGAAATGTGCAAAAAAGACAAACCTCATCTTGCAAGAGTTGCAGATGAGCAATTCAACGAGCTTATGAGCATAACTAAGAACGGAAAATTAACCCTTTCAAGCGTATTGCTTTTTTGTGTATATCCGCAGGCTTATTTTCCACAGCTATCAATAATTGCTACCGCTGTTTACGGAAACGAAATGGGAGAGCTTGGTGAAAACGGAGAACGCTTTTTAGATAACAGGCGAATTGAAGGCAATATTATTGATATGATTGACGGCGCTATACAGTTTGTCAAAAACAATATGCGGATTCGTACAATTATAAATCCAGAAACCGGAAAAAGAAACGATAAATTTGATTATCCTATTACTGCTGTCAGAGAGATTATTCTTAATGCTATTGTGCATAGAGATTACAGTATTCATACAGAGGGTATGCCAATTCAACTTACAATGTATAACGACAGATTGGAAGTGAAAAATCCCGGTGGATTGTACGGGAGATTAACTATTGACCAGTTAGGAAAGGTACAACCCGATACAAGAAACCCTGTTCTTGCCACAGCAATGGAAACTCTGAATTTAACAGAAAACAGATATTCAGGCATACCGACTATTCGTACTGAAATGAAAAACGCAGGGCTTCCTGCACCTGTATTTGAAAACAGTAGAGGAACATTTACAGTTACGTTATATAAAAATTCTGATTATGTAAAAAATTCTATGAGCACTGAGGAATCGTTGCTTGAATTTTGCGATATTCCGAGAACCAGAATTGAAATTGCAAATTTCTTAGGTATTTCAACACCAACTTATGCAATTTCAAAATATATTAAACCTCTTATAGAATCCGGAAAGATTGAAATGACTAATTCGGAAAGACCAAACAGTCCTAACCAAAAATATTTTACAAAAGCGTAAATTAACGGAGAGAATCTATGAAAATAAAATTATCCGAAATTGCAGATTGTCTTGAAATGACAATGCAGAATTGGGAGCAATACTACAATAAAGAAACAGGCGAATTTGTTTCACTTCCGGATTACGACAGAAATGAAGAAGACGAAATGCTTGCCGAAGAGATAGAAATGTCAGATAATTTTATAAGGTTGCCGAATCAATATGAAATTCGTGAATTTGATATAATGGTTGATTTTGCAGAGTCTCTTGATGATGATAAAGCGGGATACAAATTATCAAAGGCTCTCAACAGCAGAAAGCCGTTCAGACATTTTAAGGACGAGATTTTTTATCTTGGAATAAGAGATGAATATTTCGCATTTCAAAAATCAAAATATCTTCAAATTGCTGAAAATTGGTGTGAAGAAAACAATATTGAATACATAAAGGAATAATGTTATGACAGATTTAAGAACGGTATTGAACAGTAAAAACCTAAACCAACTGAAACTTGCCTGTAAGCTTCTTGATATTGAATTACAAGGCAAAACCCGCAAGTCAGATATTCTTGATTTATTGTATGATAAACTCAATAAAAAGGAAACACTTGACTTTGTTTATACATGTTTACAAAATGAAGAAATAGAAAATTTCAAGCTTGCCGCTGCAAATGATATGTTTAATAATTCTTACGACGAGGATTATTTGGAAGTGTTTGATGTGCTGGGATATATCAATATTAAAAACGGCATTTTCATCAGCGATGTTATATATGATTACATAAATTCTTCGCATAAGGAGCTTGAATCGAAGAGAAAACGATTGGCTTTGATTAACAAGTATTTTATTTGCTTTGCTAATCTTTACGGAATTGTGCCGGTAAATAAGCTTGCCGATATATTCAATCGTTATGAACGAAATCATTTGCAAAAAAGAGAGCTTAAGGATATTCAAATTATATCAAATATAAAACTGTTGCCGTATGTTATTATTGATGATTATTATTTAGTAAACAAGGAAGCTTTATATTTGGACGAAAATGATGATTTCTTTTTTGAATTAATTGAAAATCAAGAAGGTAAAAGGTATGCAATTCTTCCGAAAGAAGAACTTTTGAAGTATATTGATCCTGATTATTTTGAAAAAACACCGCAGTACAGAAAAATGCAAACAATGCTTTCACTTGAACTCGGACTAAGTAAGGCAGATGCCGAGGAATTATCTAATGATTTTGCATATATGTGCAAGGCTGATATGGATTTCGATTTTGTTTTCCAGTATCTTGAAGATAAAAATATCGTGTTTAAGGATATGGCGCAATGCAATAAATTTGTCAGTGCGTATGCAGATATGCAAAACAATACAAGGCTTTGGGAAAACTGCGGCAATACGCCTGTTGAAATAAGAAAGCAGATAAGATAAAATATATTTTTCCGAAAAACTTGTATAAACAGTATTTTTGTGCTACAATATCAATGTAATAAACTGAAGGGAGTGCTTTTATATGTTTGAAAGAAAAAAACTAACCGAAGACGAGCTTGATGATGTATTTGCAAAAGCAGCTGAACTTGTTATTCAAAAGAAAAAGCTTAAAGGTGTTCCTATTTCAAGATATGATATTGAGAAAAAGAGGGCGTATTTAGAATATCCGAACGGAAGGATAGTATATGCAGAAGCCCAAGATAGTAGTAATTGACGGACCTAACAATAGAAATTTTTGAAAATCCGATTTGGTCTAACGAAGATATAAAGAAACTAACAAAAATTACTATCTGAAAAGCGTTGGAGATATGATTCCTCCAACGCTTAATTTTATGCTCTGTAGATTTGATGAATGGTAATGATGATTAAATCATATACATCAGGAATCATTTAGAAAAATAATTTTTCCATGTTTCTACTGCTTCATACTTAAGAAAATCAATCATTTTATTAAGTCTTAATTCAGTGTCGAATTCTTCTAAAGCCTTATAATACTCAGCCTTATTCTTATCAAAAATAATTATGGGAGGATGGCTGTGGATAAGCAAAATATAATTCATAAGCAATCTGCCTGTTCTGCCGTTGCCGTCAGCAAACGGATGCATGTTTTCAAATTTGGCGTGAAAATATGCGGCGGCAATCAAGGCTTTATCGTCAGGTATATCGGTTAATTCATCAAGAAGCTCTGTTATCTCTTCTCGGACGTCTTCGGCAGATGCACCGACTTCATTGCTCCCGGCTACGAAATTATTTTTCTTATATTCACCGGGTAGTTCACCTAATTCAAGTCGACGAGTATCGTATGTACCATCGGTAAGTGCTTTGTGAACCTCTTTTACAAGGGCTTCATCAATAATTCGGTTTTTATCAATCTGCAAAAGTATTTTTTCATAGGCTTGCTTTGAATTATAAATTTCAAGCATATTTTTTGTATAGCTGTCAAATGATTTTTCAGCCTTGATATCAAATACCTTTTCTGTATCTTGATATGTTATTTTACTGTTTTCAATTTTGCAGGTGTTATATACAAAATCTAATTCAAACAAAGGATTGCTTAATAGATTATATCGTTCCTTATATGAAAGCCGATTCCAAATTTCTTTTACTTTTTCGTATGTCATAGCTTCATCTCCGAAATGAAATTATATATATAATAACATATTTTTATTGATAATACGGAGCTTTTTGCGTTATTAAAAAATATGCTTGACTATAGTTTTTACCGGAGTTAAAATTTTTATAAAACAAAGGAGATGTTTACGAATGAAAAATT
>CALYNW010000053.1 GCA_945224895.1 uncultured Clostridia bacterium | reverse complement strand
GCAACCTTGCAAAGGTTCTTCTTATGGCTCTTAACGGCGGTAAGGACGAAATCGGTGCAGAGCAGATTGCCCCCAAGGGTGAAGTATTTGATGAGGAAGTTCTTGACTACGACAAGGTTATGGCTGCCTACAAAAAGTACCTTTCCTGGATGGCTAAGTTCTATGTCAACACAATGAATGTTATCCACTATATGCACGATAAATACGCTTATGAAAGACTTATGATGTCACTTCACGATACAGATGTGGAAAGGCTTATGGCTTTCGGTGTATCGGGTATGTCAGTTGCTACAGACTCCCTTTCAGCTATTAAATATGCAAAGGTTACTCCTATTAAGGATGAAAGAGGTATTATTACCGAGTTTAATGTTGAGGGTGATTTCCCGAAATACGGCAACGATGATGACAGAGTTGACCTTATCGGTAAGGAGCTTATCGAATATTTCTATAAAGAGCTTTGCAAGACACCTGCTTACAGAGGTGCAAAGCATACCCTTTCAATTCTTACTATCACATCAAATGTTATGTACGGTAAAAAAACAGGTGCTACACCTGACGGACGTAAGGCAGGAGAGCCGTTTGCACCGGGTGCTAACCCAATGCACGGCAGAGATGCTGAAGGTGCACTTGCTTCCCTTAACTCAGTAGCAAAGCTTGACTATGCTTGCTGTCAGGACGGTATTTCAAATACCTTCTCAATCACTCCCGACACTCTCGGTAAGGACAACGCAGACAGAGTTGAGCATCTTACAACAATGCTTGACGGCTACTTTGCACAGGATGCACACCACCTTAACGTAAATGTTCTTAACCGTGAAAAGCTTATTGCTGCTATGAATGACCCGACTCTTTATCCGTCACTTACAATCCGTGTAAGCGGCTACGCAGTAAACTTTAACAAGCTTACCCGTGAAAAGCAGGAGGAGGTTATTGCAAGAACCTTCCATACTGCTATGTAAATTCATTTAATAAAAGTTAAAGCCCATTGAAAGCATTGTATTTCAATGGGTTTTGTGTTATTCTATATTCGTAAATTAACAAAGGAGATTGGCTATGGCTGACATACATTCATTTGAATCAATGGCGGCGCTGGACGGCGACGGAATACGCTATGCAGTATTTTTTACAGGCTGTCCTTTAAGATGTGCATACTGCCACAACCCCGACACATGGTACAAGTCGGGTAATGAATGGAGTGCTGAAAAGCTTGTAAACAAAATCAAGAGATACAAGCCTTATTTCAAAAAAGGCGGTGGCGTTACCTTTTCCGGTGGTGAACCGCTGTTAAATGCAAAATTCATAAATGAATCAGCTGTGCTTTTAAAAGCCGAGGGCATTAACTATGCCATTGACACATCAGGCAGTGTACCGCTGACAGAGGATGTTAAAACGGCACTTGACGGTGCAGATTTAGTTATACTTGACTTGAAATTCTATGAGCCCGAAAGCTATAAAAAATACACTAAGGGCAATTTCAACAATTTTGTTGAAATTGGAAAATACTGTTCTGAAAAGAGTATAAGAATGTGGCTTCGTACAGTTATTGTTCCAAACATCAATGACAACGAAGAAAGCATTGCAGAATATGCCGAATTCGCAAAGCAGTTTAAATTTGAAAAATATGAGCTTCTTGCATTTCACACAATGGGCTTTTTCAAATATGAAAATTTAGGTGAAGAAAATCCGTTAAAGGATACACCCGCCCTTGATAAAAGCCGTCTTGATGAATTACAAAGGCTTCTTAATGAAAAGCTTTCACGATAAAAATTCCCGACTTGTTCATTTAATCAAGTCGGGAATTTTTATACATATATTTTATTAAAGAACAGCCTTTAAGAACTGCTGAAGCCTCGGGTCCTTCGGATTTGTGAAAAGCTCCTCGGGAGGTGCCTCCTCAACAATATATCCGCCGTCCATAAACAGTACCTTATCGGCAACCTTTCTTGCAAAGCCCATTTCGTGGGTAACAACAACCATTGTCATTCCCTGCTTTGCAAGGTCCTCCATTACGCCCAGTACCTCCCCTACCATTTCGGGGTCAAGGGCAGAGGTAGGCTCGTCAAAAAGCATTACGTCAGGATTCATTGCAAGGGCTCTTACAATAGCCACACGTTGCTTCTGACCGCCTGAAAGCTGAGACGGATATGAGTCAGCCTTATCCTCCAAGCCGATACGCTTAAGAAGATTTAAGGCGTCCTCGTTAGCCTCCTCCTTTGTTTTCAGCTTAAGCTTAACAGGAGCTAAGGTAATATTCTTCTGAACCGTAAGATTATTAAAAAGATTGAAATGCTGAAAAACCATTCCCATATGCTGACGGACCTTGTTTATATCACATTTCTTATCTGTAATCAGCTCGTCCTTAAACCAAATTTCACCCTCTGTAGGAGTTTCAAGAAGATTAAGACATCTTAAAAATGTGCTTTTGCCCGAGCCTGAGGGACCGATTATAACTATCTTTTCACCCTTATTAACCTCATAATCAATACCCTTAAGAACCTGATTGTCGCCAAAGGATTTTTTCAAACTACAAACTTTTATCACTTTTTCTCAGGCTCCTTTCCATAATTCTGATAAGTATTGAAATGAATACTACCATAATAATATAAATAACTGCCATTACAAGATACGGCACCATAAACTCATAGCTGTTAGAGCCGATACGGTTAAAGGCAACATAAAGGTCTGTTGCACCTACAAAGCTTACAACCGAGGTCTCTTTAATCAGGGAGATAAATTCATTTCCCAGCGTAGGCAAAATGTTTTTAACAGCTTGAGGAATGATAATTTTCATCATTGTAGTACCAAAGCTCAGACCGACTGAACGACCGCCCTCCATTTGACCGGGGTCAACAGACAGGATACCTGCACGCATCATTTCGGAAATATAAGCACCCGAGTTCATACCGAATACGGCAACCGCCACACCTACGGAATTAATATGGAGTCCTAAAAGCGGCATCAAAACATAATAGAATACCAAAAGCTGAACTACTATAGGCGTACCTCTGAACAGGCTTACATAAAGCTGACAAACCTTATCAAATGCTTTTATAACAGGATTATTTTTAGGTACAACTCTTACTGCCGCAATAATCGTTCCTACAATAATACCGATAATCAAGCCCGAAACGGCGATTATCAATGTATTCTTTAATCCCAGCAGAACCGTACTGTATCCGTTTTTGTTAATAAAGAAATCCAAAAAGACTTCAAATTTTTTACCAAAATTCATATTTTATACCTTAAAAAACAGCCTCACCCCAGATAGAGGTGAGGTCATTTAAACTTATATTATTTGCTTAGGGTAACGGTAATAATCCGAACCACGGTTTAGCGTGGTAGATATTGCCCTTACTCTACGTTAAAATACTCGTTAATCTTATGCTACAGCGTTTATAGCAGAAGTGATTGCCTGAGCAGGAGCAGCATCAATGATAACATAATCAACACCGCCGTTAATCAAATCCTGAACAGCAAGTGAGCCGTTGTCATAGCCGACAAATGATGCGTTCAAGCCCTCGAAGCCGAAATCCTCGCTTCCCTGAACATATGCCTGACCTGTAGTACCGTTCTGTCCGCCGATCTTAACTGAAGCGTCAAGACCGTTGAGAATAGCTTCAACATCCTCCTTTGTCTGACAAGCATCAAACTGAGTATTATCGCCCTTAACAATAAGCTTCTGTGAAGCAGAATAATAAGACTCGGTAAAGTTTACCTGCTTTGCACGTTCATCTGTAACGGTAAGACCTGCTGCTGCGATATCAGCCTTGTGCTGCTGAACCGAAAGAACAACTGCATCAAACTTCATATCCTTAATAACAAGCTCCTTACCAAGCTTCTGAGCAAATGCCTGAGCAATCTCCATATCAATACCTACAAACTGGTCGCCCTGCTTATACTCAAAGGGCTCAAACTCAGCGTTTGTAGCGATTACAAGCTGATCCTTAGTAGAATCCTCTGTAGCTGATGTAACTGCTACAGGTTCGCCGTCGCCGAAATAGTGATTGCAGATTTCGTCAAGCTGACCATTTTCCTTGATTTCCTTAATGAAATCGTTAGCCTGCTGAAGAAGCTCCTCGTTATCCTTATCAACACCGAGTGCATATTCCTCATCTGAAAGCTCAATATCAATAACCTTAACCTTTGCTGTTGCTTCCTCCTTTGCTGGATCTTCACCGCCTGATGATGAACAGCCTGCAAAACAAGCGGCAACCATTACAAGGGCAAGAATAACAGCAAGAATCTTTTTTACTGTTTTCATTTTAACTTCCTCCGTATTTTAAAATAATTATGAGAGCAAAACAAAGGTTGCCCTCTTTCCTTTAAATAAATTTATCATATGTTTGGTATAAAGTCAACATTTTTTCATTGTATATTGCATAATTATACACCAAATGTATGAAAATTTCCCTGCTTCTTATTTTTTCAGGTATATTGTTAAATTCTGATTTATGTGCTATAATTGAATTAACAATAAAATTACAGGAGGGGTAATATTATGAAGGATTGGTACAAGGAGCTTGTTGTTTATCAGATTTGGCCACGTTCCTTTTGTGACGGAAACGGAGACGGTATAGGAGATTTGCAGGGTGTACTGTCAAAGCTTGATTATCTTCAGGATTTGGGAATAAACTGCATTTGGTTTTCTCCCCTTTATCCGTCGCCAAATGCTGATTTCGGATACGACATAGCTGATTACAGAAATATACATAAGGAATACGGCAACCTTGATTTATTCAAGCAGGTGCTTGACGGTGCACATGAAAGAGGTATGAAGGTTATAATGGACCTTGTTGTAAATCACACCTCAGATGAGCACGAATGGTTTGAAAAATCAAAGGATCCGTCATCACCTTACCACGATTACTACTTTTGGAAAAAAGGAAAATTCGGCGGTAAAAGACCTCCCAATAACTGGCTTTCCTGCTTTGAGGGTGGTGCTTGGGAGCAGGATGAAAAGTCAAAGGAATATTATCTCCACGTTTTTGCGAAGAAACAGCCCGACCTTAACCACGACAACCCGAAGGTTAGAGAAGAGGTTAAGGACATTATGAAATTTTGGCTTGATATGGGCGTTGACGGCTTCCGTGAGTATGTTATCACCTTTATATCAAAGCGTCAGGGATTGCCAAACGGTATACCCCTTCCCATTGGCTGTGGTATTGAGCATTATATGGACGGACCTAATATCCATAAATATCTTCAGGAATATCGTGAAGTCACGGACAAATACGATTGCTTTACCGTTGGTGAGGCTCCTATGATGACTCCGGGCAATGCTCTTAAGTATATTGACGAAAGCCATAAAGAGCTTGATTTAATGTTCCATTTTCAGCATATCGAGGCTGATGCCTTTCTCATTGACTTTTTGCAGACAAAATTTAATTTAAAGACTATGAAAAAGGCGTTTACCAACTGGCAGAACAAAATCAACGGCAGAGGCTGGAACACTCTTTATATTGAAAACCACGACCACCCGCGTATTATTTCACGCTACGGCAGTGAGAAATACAGAACAGAATCAGGCAAAATGCTTGCAAATATGTATATACTTCAGCAGGGTACACCTTTTATCTATCAGGGACAGGAAATAGGTATGCTCAACACTAAGCTTGACAGCATAGACGACTATGTTGACTGCTTTGTTAAGAACAATTATTATACTGCTCTTAATAAGCTCCATATGAATCCCGACAAGTGCTGGGAATTTGCCGTAAAATCAACAAGGGATAATGCAAGAACTCCCGTACAGTGGGACGACAGCGAAAACGCAGGCTTTACAACAGGAACTCCTTGGTTCCCTGTCAATAAAAATTATCACGAAATAAACGCACAAAAAGAAATGGAAGACCCAAATTCCATTTACAATCATTATAAAAAGCTTATTAAATTCAAAAAGGAAAACGATGTTGCAAAATGGGGCGACTACAAGGAGCATTACAAATCATCGGATAAGCTCTACGTTTATGAGAGAAACTATAAGGGAAAAAGACTTCTTGTTATAAACTCCTTCAGTGATGAGAGAGTTCCTTTTGAGGCTCCCAAGGGCTTTGACCTTGAAAAAGGAAAAGCAATACTTTGTAATTACGAGAACAATACCGTTCAGGGCAATGGCTTTAAATTACGTCCCTACGAAACAAGAGTTTACTATTTTGAATAAAATCAGGAGGATACAAATTGTTTCAGCTTAAAAGAATTGAAAATAAAGAGGATTTCAAAAAAGCGAAAAGGCTTTACAGAGAGGCTTTTCCCATAGATGAAAGGATGCCTTATTTTATGCTGAAGCATTTTGCAAATACCGAGAAATGCGATTTTTTCAAAATGGATGACAACGGCTTTGCAGGACTGATGTTTGTTGTCTATTATGAAGATATAGTATACATTTTCTTTTTGGCTGTTGTACCTGAGGCAAGAGGAAGGGGCTACGGCACAAAGGCACTTGACGAGGCTAAAAGGCTCTTTTCGGGAAAACGTCTGATTTTGAATATGGAAGAGGTTGACGGAAAGTACGACAACCTCAAGCAAAGAGTTAAAAGAGAAAAATTCTATAAATCAAACGGCTTTGAAGCATCGGATTACAAAACCTCGGAAAAGAATATTGTTTACGAAATGATGCACTACGGAAAGGAGGTCAGCTTTGAGGAGTACTCAAGGTTGATTCAAAACCTTTTCGGAAAAGCGATTTTTAATATATTTTACAAAAGAATAGATAAGAAATAAAATGCAAATTAGTATTTGTATAGTACATCTGCAAAGCAGATATATTATGTTTCCGCT
>CALYNW010000052.1 GCA_945224895.1 uncultured Clostridia bacterium | reverse complement strand
CACCGGGGCCGATTGATGAAACGCAGGGGATAATTGCCTTTCTGTCCATCTGCTTTGCATATGCAACAGCGGCAAGAGCCATATTCTGCTCATTTTTACCCTGATAGAATTTAAGGTTGTGTCCGCCCTGCTCAAGAGCCTGACCGACGCCCACAACACAGCCGTGACCGAAAATTCCGAAAATGCCGCTGACGAATTTTGTTTCCACGCCGTCACATTCAATATACTGATTATCAAGGAACTTTACAAGCGCCTGTGACATTGTAAGTCTTGTACGTTTCATAGGTTAAGCCTCAATTTCCGAAAGTTTAACAGGTCTGTGCTCTGCAACGGATTTCTTTGCCGCAAGACCGAGACGAAGAGCCTCAAGACCGTCATATACAGTAGTTTTTGTATCTGTATCGTTAATTACGCAGTTGATGAATTCTGTCATTTCGTCTGTAAAGGACTGCATATATCTCTCAAGGAAGAAATAAAGAGGCTTGTCGGTTACAGCACCGTTTTCATCAATAAACTCAACATTAGTAGGAGTGTCGTTAGATGCGCTTGCCTGACCGTTTTTGCCGAATACCTCAAGCCTCTGGTCATAGCCGTAAGCGGCTTTACGACAGTTGTCGATAACACCGATTGCACCGCTCTTGAATTTAAGAGCAACAAGTGCAGTATCAACGTCGCCTGCCTCACCGATTGCAGGGTCAACGGTTACTGCGGCATTAGCGTAAACCTCCTCAACATCTCCGCCGATAAAACGAGCCATATCAAAATCATGAACAGTCATATCAAGGAAGATACCGCCTGAAACCTTAACGTAGGAAATCGGGGGCGGTTCAGGGTCACGTGAAGTGATTTTAATAGTCTGAAGCTCACCGATTTTGCCCTTGTTGGCAAGGTCCTTGATGTGAGCAAAATTGTGGTCATAACGTCTGTTAAAGCCGATTTGAAGCTTTACTCCTGCCTTATCAACGGCGTCGATAACTGCCTTGATTTTAGCAACGGTAAGGTCAACAGGCTTTTCGCAGAAAATATGCTTTCCTGCCTTAGCCGCCTCTATAGCGATATCAGCGTGGGTATCTGTTGATGAGCAGATAAGCACAGCCTTAATTTCAGGATTGTTGAGAATTTCGTGATAATCCTCATAATAATTCGGTATACCAAGCTCAGCGGCAACCTTTTTTGCGCCTTCAACAAAAATGTCTGAAATTGCAACAATTTCCGCCTGAGGAATATGGTATGTAATTGATTTGGCGTGCACCTGACCGATACGTCCGGCACCTATAATGCCAACTTTGATTTTTTCCATAACTGTTACCTCTCACATAAATTTTACAGAGCCTTAACTCCTTTTTAGATAATATCATAATATTTTTTGTAATTCAATAATTTAAATGAATAAATCTTGAATTTTAATTCTATTTAATAATATAAGTTGCAAAGTCGGAAAAATGAATGTATAATGTATCTGTATTATTATGCAAACAAGGAGATTTTAATTATGGTTTACAGATACAGACCTGTGGGTGTTTGCTCACAGCAGATTACCATCGATGTAAATGATGATGATAAAACAATTAACAGTGTTCAGTTTTTAGGAGGCTGTAACGGAAACCTGAAGGGTATATCCGCTTTGGCAAAGGGCAAAACTCTTGATGAGATAATTTCAGCACTTAAGGGTATTAAGTGCGGAATGAAGGGCACCTCCTGCCCCGACCAGCTTGCCTGTGCTCTTGAAGAAATTGAAGAGGAGCTTTAATCACCCCCCGATATTATTTCGGAAATCACCGAATTTATATGAATTTAAGGAGTAAAAAATGTTTAGACTTGAAAGTAAAATACTTCAGCGTGAATTTGTTGTCCATGAGGAAATACTTTATGCCTCTCAGATAAGAAATGTGCTTTCCGGTAAGGATTTTGTTCCCGACGGAAACAGCGTTGAATTTGCATTTCACTTTACCGACGGCAGTGAATTTTCCTCAAAGGGTTTAAAAGTAACCGACAGTAAGCAGGAAAACAGCAGGCTTTCCTTTACCTTTGAGGAAACCGACGGTATAACGCCTACACTGTCCTTTTGGGCAGGTGATGACGGAAATACACTTAAAAAGCAGATTTCCTTTGTTCAGACAGGGGATAAGATTATTGATTATATCGCCCTTGAGCATATAGGAATTACAAATTCAAAAACTCATTTTACCGTTCCTACAGATGTTAAAGGACCGGAGCTCAGCGGTATTCATTCTGCTCTCGGTCAGCCATTTTATATTGACAGCCTTTTCTTCGGCTGTGAGCTTCCTGCTACTCTTAACTTAATTGAGTATGGCATAGGTCAGGTAAAATTTTATCTCGGAAAAAATATTAAGGGAAATTACGATTGCCCTGTTACCGTTGTGGGCGGTGCAAAAAGCAACCTTATGGTTGACGTTCAGAGAGCATTTTTTGATTATATCGAAAGCATTGCCACACCCACAAAATTCCGTTTGCAGTACAATAGCTGGTATGACCATATGCTTAATATCAATGCCGATAATATTGAAAAGTCCTTTTATGAGATTGAAAAGGGACTTTCCTCAAACGGTGTTGAGCCTCTTGACGCATACGTTGTTGACGACGGCTGGAATGATTACAGTGCTCCGTTTTGGAGCTTTAACAAAAAGTTCCCCAATGAGCTTTACGATTCTACTCAGCTTGCTAAGAATTTAGGCTCCTCCTTCGGACTTTGGCTGGGTCCCCGAGGCGGATACAACTATCAGACAAAGTTTGCAAAGCGAATGGAGAAAAAGGGCTTGGGCGCATATAATGCTCAGGCAAAGGATATCTGCGTTGCAGACAAAACCTATCAGGAAAATGTTGAAAAATTTATCCTCAAGGTTACTAAGGAATTTGATATAAATTACTGGAAGTTTGACGGCTTCTGTCTTTCTCCCTGCACAAGCACAAGCCACAATCATACTGTCGGCGGAGAAAATAATATGTATTATTTCACGGAGATGTGGCAGGGCTGGATTGAAATTTTTAAGCACCTGAGAGAGCTTCGTGCAAAGCAGGGCAAAAGCCTTTGGATAAATATGACCTGCTATGTTAATCCTTCTCCCTGGTGGCTTCAGTACGTAAACAGTATTTGGCTTCAAAACAGTAATGATATAGGCTTTGCAGATAATATCAGCAATCAACCGCAGGTTGAGGCAGAGATGACCTACAGAGACAGCAGATATTATAATTTGCTTTGCACAAGAGCATATCAAATGCCCTTAAAGCATATTTACAATCACGAGCCTATTTACGGAACCTATGCCAAGGTTGATTATGCCGACGAGGAATTTGAAAAATATCTTTACTTTAACGCCTGCCGAGGCGAAGCCTTTAATGAATTGCATTTGAGCTATACTATGATGAATAAGTCAAAATGGCGTATTCTTGCAAATGTTCTCAAATGGCAGAAAAGTAATTATGACATTCTGCAAAATGCAATGTTTATCGGCGGTAAGCCTGACGATAATAATGTTTACGGTTATTTCAGCTGGGATAGAAAGGGCAACGGTATTGTAGCTCTGAGAAATCCTACAGACGAAAAGGCTCCTGTTACCCTGACTCTTAACAAGCTTATGGGATGTCCCGAGGATTTGAAGGACGTTAAGAGATATAACGTCTATAACGAAACAGGTAAGGAAAGCTTTGACAGCTTCTCATATGGAGATAAAATTGACCTTACCTTAAGACCCTTTGAAATAAAGGTATTTCAGTTCGGTCCCGAGGACAGACGATATGATTATGTAACAGGTTCAACTGAATTTACTATTTCCTTTAATTATAAAGGCGAAGAAAATATTGATGTTGCCGAAAACGACGATATAAAAATTGCAGTTGAAAAGGGTATCGTAACCGTCAGATGCGGTAAATGTCATCTCCGTTCAAACAGCATTATAACCGGCGGAGAGCATAAGATTACCATTGTCAGGGAAAAGAACAGAATGCTGAAGATTTATATTGACAGCCATCTTGACTCGTCAGGCTTTGACAGCAGAGCAAAGGCAGTAATCAATACCGATATCAGCAGTACGGCAGAGGCGTTTACCGTTTCGGAAAAAGCAACGCCGTATGATGAAATAATAACCCTTAAGGAAATTCTCAACAAGGTCGGCAAGAGGAGGAAGAAGTAAGTATGAAATGTAAAAAATGCGGTTGCGACGCTTTGATAAAGACTGACGATTGGTATAAATGTCCTAATTGCGGCGCCGTCATTTTTGATACAGATGTTAAGATAAACGATGTGACAAGCCCTACAAAGGAAATGGAAAAAATGGAAAATAGCTCTAATACACCTTTGCAGGAGGCACAGCCTGTAAATCAGGGTGTTGGCACAGACGTTGACGAGGAAGTAAAAAAAGGCAAAAAGAAGAAAAAGGAAAAAGAGGAAAAGGAAAAGAGCAAGGCTCAGGAAACCATTGAATTTTTCGTTCCTATTGTTATCGCAGTTGTTGTTGCACTTCTTCTTAAAACCTTTGTGTTTGCAAATGCAATAGTGCCTACGGGCTCAATGCTTAACACTATTCAGCAAAAGGACAGGATAATTGCAAGCCGACTTGCCTATATCAATGAAGACCCTCAGAGATATGACATTGTAATTTTCAAGTATCCTGATGATGAAAGCCAGTATTACGTTAAAAGAATTGTAGGTCTTCCCGGAGAGACTGTTCAGGTGATAAACGGCATTGTTTACGTTACAAAAACCGACGGAGAGACAATTCAGCTTGACGACAGCTTTGTAACTGCCTGTGAGCCTGAGGGTACCTTCGGACCCTTTGATGTTCCTGAGGACTGTTATTTTATGATGGGAGATAACAGAAATAACAGTAAGGACTCAAGATTTTGGCAGAATAAATATGTTCACAGAGATAAGATTATCGGCAAGGTTAAGTTCAGATACTTCCCGAATCCGTCAAGGATTGAGTAAACAAAGATTTAAGTTAGGTTAATTTTTTGATAAAAAGGGGATTTTTTATGGAGAAAACAAAAAATTATATTCCTAAAAAGGAACGATTGGCTTTCGGAATAGGTGCATGCGGACAGGGTATGATTTATGCTATGATGTCCAGCTATATAAGCGACTATTATCTCAATGTGCTCCAGCTTGCACCTATGTTTGTGCTGTTGCTTATGCTGTTTGCAAGAGTGTGGGATGCTATTAATGACCCGCTTATGGGAATGATTGTTGACCGCCGTACAACTAAACGGGGTAAAATGCGTCCGTACATTTTGTATGCGTCAATTCCAATCGGTGTACTTACAATACTTATGTACCTCAGTCCGTCACTCAGCAAGGGTGCACTTATGATTTACTCTGCCATTGTATATGTGGTTTGGGGAATGATTTACACAATGGCTGATGTGCCGTTTTGGAGTCTGCCAAATGTAATGACCGCAAATGCAGAGGAAAGAAGCTCTACAATATCATTCGGCAGAACACTTAATGGTATCGGTTCAGCTGTTCCTGAGGTTCTATTCCTGGTTATCGGATTGATTTTGCCGAATATTCTCGGTGTTTCCGACGGTCTTGAGTACAATAAGATAAAATATCTTTTGATGTCGATAATCACAGTAGTTATCGGTCTTGTACTTTATTCGAGAACTTACTTTAATGTTAAGGAAAGAATTGTTATTCCGGACGTAAAGCCTGTAAAGGGCGAACCGTCAAGACTGTCAAGAATTTTTAAATGTAAGCCCTTAATGCTTGTTATACTTATGGGTATTCTTTCAAGCGGTAGATATATGATACAGGCAGCGGCAGTTCACGTTGCAAGATATGCGTTTTATATAGGAAAGCCCCTTGAGGGTATGACTGACGCAGAAAGAGTTGCAGCCATCGAGGCAAGTGTATCGTCAGTTAAAACAATTTTCCAGGTTTGCGCAATCGTAGGTATGTTTGGTGCAATGCTTGTTATGCCTGCACTTATGAAGAGATTTGACTACAAAAAAATCGTTATCGTCACCTGCTTTGCAGGATTTGCGGCAAGTATGTTTACTACCGTTATCGGCTGGAAAACAATGAACCTTTACGTTTGTATTCCGTTTATTCTTATTTCCTGCATACCGTTAGGTGTTCTTAATGTAATTACATACGCAATGATTGGCGACTGTCTTGACTATATGGAGCTTAAAACAGGCTTTAGAGATAACGCACTTGGCTCCGCCTGTCAAGGCTTTGTAAATAAGCTTGGCAATGCTCTTGCTACATCGGGCATCGTAGTAATGTATATGTTTATCGGTCTTGAGCCTGATAAGATGCTCAGCTCTGATGTTATTATGGCTGCTACCGATTTGGCTATGAATCAGCGTTTTGCAATGTTCTCACTTGTTTCAATAGTTCCCGGTGTAAGCCTGCTTCTTTGTGCATTGCCGATGTTCTTCTATAAAATCAGCGGTAAGGAAAAGGTTAGAATGGAGGAACAGCTTGCAGAGCAGAGAAAAGCAAGAGGTATTGAAATAGAAGAATAATTTAATTTTTTGGAGGAATCATTATGCCTTTTATTGAAGTTAAGACAAATCAGCCTGTTTCATCAAAGGAGAATTTAAAAGCAGAGCTCGGTAAAGCCATAACGGCTATTCCGGGAAAAAGCGAAGGCTGGCTTATGGTTGAAATTCAGGATAAGCTTGATATGTATTTCAAGGGCAGTGATGAGCCCTGTGCAATGTTTGAGGTTGCAATTTTCGGCAAAGCCTCAGATGATGCCTTTGAAAATCTGACAAGGCTTCTTTGCTCCGTTTCCGAGAAATATCTTAATGTTCCGTCAGACAGAACGTATGTTAAGTATTCCGAGGTTGATAAATGGGGATATAACAATTTTAATTTCTGATTAAATAAAAAATCAAAGGACTGTGACTAATCGATAGTCA
>CALYNW010000051.1 GCA_945224895.1 uncultured Clostridia bacterium | reverse complement strand
ATGAAAACAAATATTATTTATCAAATGATGTTTTGAAAACTCCGCAGCTGGTTGATTCGTTAAATGAAAGCGCTCAGCTTTATAATGGCAAAATAGAGTCTCAGTATCTTGCGGCAATTCATCGTCTTTGCTATAACGGAGACAAGGAAATAAGCGAGCTGAAAAGCACTCAAAAACCGCTGGAGCTTTGCGAATGGAAATTATCGGGAAGTGAGCCGATATTGTCACACAGATAATCGGCAACAGCTTTGTGATGAAATTTCCACTATTATCGGAGGCACATATTTATGAAAAGAATTTTAACATACGGAACATTCGATTTGCTCCATTACGGTCATATCCGTTTGCTCCAAAGGGCTAAGGCTATGGGCGATTATCTTATTGTTGCCCTGTCAACCGATGAGTTTAACGCAGGCAAGGGCAAAAAGGCGTATCACACCTATGAAACAAGAAAGAAAATGCTTGAGGCAATTCGCTATGTGGACCTTGTTATTCCTGAAAACAGCTGGGAGCAGAAAATCAATGATGTTAAGGAGTATCACGTTGATACAGTTGTAATGGGTGGTGATTGGGCAGGAAGTGACAAGTTTGATTATCTTAAGGATTATTGTGAGCTTGTTTTCCTTGACAGAACACCGGGAGTTTCCACCACTATGATTAAGCAGGACTTGGGACTTAAGGAAGCTATTGACGGAATAGACCAGCTTCCCGACGAGCCGGACAGCCTTACAAACAAGTGATTTGGCAGGCTGAGCCTGCACGCAAACGAGAAGATAGGCGATTTAATGATGAACACCTTTTCCCGACAATAAATAGTTTTACAAATACTAATTTTACAAAAAAGCAACCCCCGATTTCGTTAAGAAATCGGGGGTTTTTGTGCTTAATTTACTTTTCAAAATGCATATAGCCGTCGCTGTCAAAGTACAGATTTAAGCTTGCGGTTTTAACTGTACCGTCATTAAATTCAACGGTGAAGGTGATTGTATCCTTTATCTGTGATAAATCAAAATCGGGGTTGTCACTTATTGCTGATTTTAATTCATCTGATATTTCCCAAAGCAGCCAATAGCCCTTGCATACCTTGTGTCTGCCAAGTCCCATTTCACCATACCCTGAATTGTATGAATATCTTAATTCATCACCTGTTAAGGTAAATTCGTGATTTTGTAAAATAAGTTCAGGATATTTTGCATAAACCTCCTCAAGCTCTTCGTCGGACGCTACATAATTTTCATCACACATATATGAATATTCTTCTGAAAACTGTTCTGTTTTCTCTGACGCATATTCAAATTGAAGCTGACCGTATTCGCTTTCGTTATTAACCTTAAAGGTTTTAACCTCGGAATAGTCATCAAGGTCTAAAGCAAAGGAACCGCCTTCGATTGTTTTTAACATTCCTACAAATTTTCCCGTGTCGTCATATAGTCCGTTACTGCCGTGTCCACCGGAGGAACCGTAGCCTTTTTTGTTTAACTCTTCTCTGTATTTAATTAATTCAGTATCATCACGATTATATCGTTCCATTGTGCTTTTGCGAAGCTCCTCATCATCTTCGGGAATAACATATATTCCATAGAATACATCTTGCTCATCAAGCTTATCAACGGTTGTAAAGCTTCCGTCAGACGCATATGCAACAAGTACGCCTAATTCGTTATTTGAATTGCTTTTGCTTACTGCATAATTCACGCCGAAGCCACCGCCAATTAAAAGTGCAAGTGCCATAAATACAGACGCCGTTCTTTTAAATACTGAGTTAAAGCTAAGTTTGTTCTTTGTATTCATATCCATTATCCTTTCAACTGCTTCGTTGGAAGGCTGAACGCCCGAAAAGGCATTTTTATATTCGTTTTTATTCATATATCAATTCATCTCCCAACATTTCCTTTAAGTGTTTTCTGCCACGGCTGAGCCTTGTTTTAACGGCGGACTCTTTGATTTTAAGCATTTTTGCAATTTTCTTAACAGGTAAATCCTCGTAGTAAAACAGGTGTATAACCGTGCGTTCCTTTTTTGGCAGTGACATAACTGACTTGAAAATATCGTAATCGTTTACGGTATCAAACGTGTACAAATCCTTTGCCTCATCAAGCAAAACCGTATTTTTACGAAAAGGCGACTTTATGTAATTTTTGCTTTCATTTACACAGACAACCGTGAGCCATTTGTCAAGGTGTTCTTCGTTATTAAAGGACTTATTGTGCCTTAACAGCTTTAGAAAAACATCCTGCATAATATCCTCTGCGTCGCTGTGATTTTTCGTAAAGGACAGTGCCAGCATATAAAGCCTTTGACTGTTGCGTTTTACGGCAGAAATATAATCGTCGTTTGTCATTGTCTCACCGCCTTTTGAAAGGTCCTTTCACTTATATAACAATTTACTAAGTGGAAAGGTTACATAATTTTCAATATTATTTAAAAAGCCCTGACATTTCTGTCAGGGCAAAGTTTGTTTTGATTAAAGCTCTTCAATTATTGCTTCGGTGACACGCTTAGCAGCTTGTCCGTCATCAAGGTAATTGAATTTTGCGTTGAATTTTTCGTACTTTTCATCGTAGCTATGGTCCGTGGTCGCATTTTTAATTGCTTTGATAAGCTCGTCCTCGGTTTTTACAATCGGACCGGGCAGCTCGTCAAGGTCAATGTAAAAGCCTCTAATTTCAGAGCCGTATGCCTCCAAATCGTACATATAGAATATTTCAGGTCTTTTGAGATTTCCATAGTCAAAGAAAACAGAGGAATAGTCTGTTACAAGCAAATCGGAAATGACGTAAAGATGATTTATGTCGTTCACCTTGGAAACGTCATAGACAAAGCCCTTGTACCTGTCAAAATCAAAGGAGTTTGCCACAAGGTAGTGAGCTCTGAAAAGAATTATATATTCATCACTGAGTGCTTCCCTGAGCCTGTCAAAATCAACCTCTGTTTTGTAGGTGTAGCCAACACCTGCCTGATGCTGATTATCTCTCCAGGTGGGAGCATAGAGAATAAATTTCTTATCCTTTGGAAGATTTAGGTCTTTTATTATATTTTCAACGTCCTGCTCGGTATAGTTTGTGAGAAAATCGTTTCTCGGATAGCCAAGCTCAAGGACTGTATCTGTTTTGCCAACCTCGTCAAGATTCCAAGCGCTGATGAATTTTTCCGCCGCAAAATGTGACGGTGCAAGAATATATTTGAATTTTTCGGCGTCAACCCTGTATTTCTCTCTGATTTCCGATTTCGAGTTCATAGCGTTATCGGAAATGTTAATGTCATAGCCAAGACGTTTTAATGGTGTACCGTGCCACAGCTGGATATAAACCTGATCCTCCTTTGGATAAATATGGTCTGACATACGGTAGTTATAAACCCAGTACTTTGCGGTGGCACAGGCTTTTTCATAATCCTTTGTATTGACTGTTACGATACAGGTGTTTGGATTATCAAGGATAAAGGTGAATGCCTTTGGATTACGAAACGCCCATATAAATGTATAATCCTCAAAGCGTTCGTCTGAAAGCATATATTCGTATATCGCCTTGGGGCTGTCGCCGTAGCTTCTGCCGTCAAAGGTTGAAAAAAGAATAACCCTTTTGTCTGTTTTTATTTTTTCTTTTATTTCATCGTAGGATTTTTTTCTGCTTTCAAGAAGAATTTTCCTCGACTCCATACGGAAGGAATCCTGCTTCTTTGCTATTTTAATTGCAAATTTCTTCAGCGCCTCAAAAGCTTCCTTGCGGTAATTCTTTTTTTTCGGAGCATAAAGCGTTTCAATGTTACTTTTATCAAGCCACACAGTAATCCCTCCCTATATTATACATTATTATAACCTATTATAATTCATAAAACCATTTACGTCAACAAACTATTGCTTTATTTACCGCATTTTTACTTTTCACATATTTAATAAACTTTTTTAACAATAATGTTTCACGGCAGATTGTAACCTTTTGTTTCCTTTTGGCGTGGCGAAATTCCGTGAAAATCCTGTGAAACAGACAAAGGTCTATAATTCTATATATACGTAGTATTGTGGAGTGAAAAAATAAAAAATACAATATATTGTGTTTTTTTTGCAAAAATACTATTGACATACACAAGATAATTTGGTATTATTAGTTCAGTCACTAACAAACGGTGTTACCGTTTTGTAATATATTGATGAAAAGATAATTTGGGGTAAAGAGGGAAAAGAAATGAAAATTATTAAGAGAAACGGCGCAGAGGCAGATTTTGACTTAAATAAAATTATAAAGGCCGTATCAAAGGCAAATGCCGCCTGCAAAAAAGAGGAGCTGACTCAGAGTCAGATTAACGAAATTGCAGAATATGTTGAGTTTAAGCTTTCAAAGGCAGGCAGAGCATATTCAGTTGAGGAAATCCAGGATATCGTTGAAAATCAGATTATGGCTCAGGGTGCCTTTGAGGTTGCAAGAAGATATGTAAAATATCGCTACAACCGTTCTCTTATCAGAAAGGCTAACACAACGGATAATCAGATTCTTTCTCTTATTGAATGTAATAACGAAGAGGTTAAGCAGGAAAATTCAAATAAGAATCCTACCGTAAATTCAGTTCAGCGTGACTATATGGCAGGTGAGGTTTCAAAGGATATAACAAAGAGAATTCTTCTTCCTCAGGATATTGTTGAGGCACACGAGCAGGGACTTATCCACTTCCACGATGCTGACTATTTTGCACAGCATATGCATAACTGCGACCTTGTAAATCTTGAGGATATGCTCCAAAACGGCACGGTTATTTCCGAGACTATGATTGAAAAGCCACACAGCTTTTCAACAGCCTGCAATATTGCAACTCAGATTATTGCTCAGGTTGCATCAAGCCAATACGGCGGTCAGTCAATTTCTCTGGCGCATCTTGCTCCCTTTGTTCAGATTAGCAGGGAGAAAATTAACAGAGAGCTTAAAAAGGAGTCTGAGGAATTCGGTCTTAATATGAGCGAAGCACAGATTAATGAGCTTACCGAAAAGCGTCTGAGAGACGAGGTTTCAAGAGGCGTTCAGACTATTCAGTATCAGGTTGTTACCCTTTTGACCACTAACGGACAGGCTCCATTCGTTACGGTATTTATGTATCTTAACGAGGCTAAAAGCCAGCAGGAGAAAAAGGACCTTGCTCTTATTATTGAGGAAACTCTTAAGCAGAGAATTCAGGGCGTTAAAAATGAAAGCGGTGTATGGATTACACCTGCATTTCCAAAGCTTATTTATGTTCTTGAAGAGGATAATATCAAGGAGGACGCACCCTTCTATTATCTTACTGAGCTTGCCGCAAAATGTACTGCCAAGAGAATGGTACCTGACTATATCAGTGAAAAGGTTATGATGGAGCTTAAGGGTGACGTTTACACCTGTATGGGCTGTCGTTCGTTCCTCACTCCTGACAGATTTACCGAAAACGGCGTAGGTAATGTTGCAAACGCAAAGAATTACCAGGAGGGTAAGCACAAGTATTACGGCAGATTTAATCAGGGCGTTGTTACTCTTAATCTTGTTGACATCGCTTGCTCATCAGGCGGAGATATGACAAAGTTCTGGAAAATATTTGACGAGCGTCTTGACCTTTGCCACAGAGCATTGCAGTGCCGTCACAACAGACTTAAGGGCACTCTCAGCGATGCCGCTCCTATCCTTTGGCAGCACGGTGCTCTTGCAAGACTTAATAAGGGCGAAACCATTGATAAGCTTCTTTATAACGGCTATTCAACAATATCCCTTGGCTATGCAGGTCTTTATGAATGTACAAAGTATATGACAGGCAAATCTCATACCGATAAAGAGGGTAAGCCATTTGCACTTAAGGTTATGCAGTATATGAATGACGCCTGTGCTAAATGGAAGGCTGAGGAGAATATCGATTACAGTATTTACGGAACTCCGCTTGAGTCAACCACATATAAATTTGCTAAGTGTCTGCAAAAGCGTTTCGGAATTATCCCCGGAGTAACTGACAGAAATTACATCACTAATTCCTATCACGTTCACGTTGCAGAGGAAATTGACGCATTTACAAAGCTGAAGTTTGAATCTGAATTTCAGGCTCTTTCTCCCGGCGGTGCCATTTCCTATGTTGAGGTTCCGAATATGCAGAATAATATTCCTGCCGTGCTTCAGGTTATGAAGTATATCTATGAGAATATTATGTATGCAGAGCTTAACACAAAGAGCGACTATTGTCAGTGCTGTGGCTATAACGGTGAAATTAAAATCGTTGAAAACGAGGACGGTAAGCTTGTTTGGAAATGTCCTAACTGCGGTAATGAGGATCAGGACAAAATGAATGTTGCAAGAAGAACCTGCGGTTATATCGGCACTCAGTTTTGGAATCAGGGCAGAACTCAGGAAATTAAGGAAAGAGTATTGCACTTATAATAAACAAAAAATAGGCTGTCTAAGTTTGACAGCCTATTTCTGTATATGTGAGGTAAATATGAATTACGGTGAAATTAAGTATAACGATATTGCAAACGGTGAAGGAGTAAGAACATCCCTTTTTGTTTCCGGCTGTCGCCACCACTGTAAAAATTGTTTTAATCAAATGACATGGGATTTTGGCTACGGTCAGCCCTTTACAGAGGAGACAATGACTGAAATTATTGAGTCCTGTGAGCCTGACTGGATAAACGGCTTGTCACTTTTGGGAGGAGAACCCTTTGAGCCTGAAAATCAGAAGGTGCTACTGCCGTTTCTTATAATGTTTAGAGAGCGTTTTCCCGAAAAAACCGTTTGGTGCTATACGGGATTTACTCTTGAGGAAATTATGGGGAAGAAAGATTCAAGAGCCTTTACGCCTATCAGTATGGAAATGCTGGAGAATATAGACGTTCTTGTTGACGGTCCCTATGTGGAGGCGAAAAAGAATATTTCCCTGGTTTTCAGAGGCTCCTCAAATC
>CALYNW010000050.1 GCA_945224895.1 uncultured Clostridia bacterium | reverse complement strand
GTACTGTGTACCTTTTTCCGCCTTGGACACCCGAAGGGTCACCCTCTGCGCCACTAAAAAGGAGCTGTTTTTCAGTTCCTTTTTTGTTTTATAAATTTGAGGGTGGGATTCGGACTAAGGCAAAGGGTCCCATATCACCGATAGTTACCATACCGAAAATATGCTTTCCCTTTGGCGGGATAGGTAAGCCGTTTTTCTCCTCGCTGTAATTAACCAAATCGTCAATGGAAACATTAAAGCATTTTGCTATCAAAACACAGCTTTCCAAATCAGGTACTGAATCGCCCTTTTCCCATTTTGATATTGATTGTCTTGTTACACCGATTTTTTCGGCAAATTCCTTCTGAGATAGCTTGTTGATTTTTCTCAGGGTTGCAATATTTTCGCCAATCACAATATTCCCTCTTTTCAAATTTTTCTAACAAATGTTATTTTCTCTTTACATTTATTATATCAGTTAAGATACTGCTGTAACCAATCAGCATTAACAAAGTTTGTTAAGCTCAGTTGCGTGAAACGAATAAAATTAGAATTATTATTGTGAGGGTTCAAGTCCTACAAATATAAAAATACCACATCATACTACGATGCTGTGGTATTTTTGGTGCGGGGGATGGGACTTGAACCCACATGAAATTGCTTTCACTAGAACCTGAATCTAGCGCGTCTGCCAATTCCGCCACCTCCGCAAATATTCAGTTTTGCTCTTAATTTTTACACGGCAGAGCTAACCGAGGCGGAGCCTACTTTCAGTTAAAAACTTACTTTTCTGCTTAATCCATTGTGCCGTTTCACAAAACAGCATATGAATAATAACACAATAAAAGCTAAATGTCAATTAAAAAGAGGATTTTTCGGCTACTGAAATTATCTTAATTAGTATTACTTTTTTTCTTCTTACCTTTATTGTGTACTACTGCCAATACGGCACAGTAAACCTCCTTTGCGCCGTAAATTTTAAGCATTTTGGCACACTCATTAAGGGTGGAGCCTGTAGTTTTAACATCATCAACAAGAAGTATTGTTTTACCGTTTACATACTCTTTATCGGTTACATCAAAGGCACCGAAAACATTTACCTTTCTCTCCCGTGCCGAGCTACGTTTTTGAGGCTTTGTTCTCTCTGTCTTAACAAGCAAATTCATCAAAGGCACTTCAATAATATCCGAAACGATTTTAGCTAAGATTTCCGACTGATTATACCCTCTTTTTCTTTCATCCCACAATCTCATAGGAACAAAGGCTACTGCGTCAAAGGATATTTCCGAATAATTATTTTTAACACATTCTGCAATATCTCTGCCGAAGCGCTCTGACAAAAATCTCATTTCGGATTCCTTATATCTGTGAACGGCTTTGACAACCTTATCCTTATAATAGTAAGGTGCAACAATCCTTTTGTACTCATTTTTCCTGTTTTTACAATCACAGTCATCCTTATTTTTTCCGCAGTCTTCGCAGATAGGCAAAGCTATTCTCGGCAGGCTTTTACAATCATCACAAACTGTTTTGTTAAATTCAATAACATCACCGCAGAATTCACATCTGTTAGGAAAAAACAGCTTTAAAATGCGTTCAAGCGCAACTGTAAAATCATTCATACTGTAAGATAAGGGGCAATTTTTTCATAAAGCTTATCCCCTATTCCCTTGATATTTTTTATTTGCTCCACACTTGTATAACCGCCAAGATACTCCCTGTACTGAATGATTGCATCTGCTCTTGATTCGCCAATACCGTCTAATACCGTAAGCTCAGAGGCGGTACAGGTATTTAGATTGATTTTACCGCCCACTGATTTTTTCGACTGTATTTCGTAATTTTCTTTTCCGGCTGTTACTGTTTTTTCCATATTGATTTCTTTAGAAGAAGTCTGCTGTGCTTTACCGCTTTCTTTGGAGGCTACAGCCTCCGGTAAATCAGATTGTGTTACTGTTTCAGACGATAAAGCGTTACTTTTTATATATCCTTCGTCGGAAACCTTGGGCTGAGAAAGTGCAAAATAGAGTATGAGTGCTGAAAGTAAAATCAGCCCCACACCCGTCATTATTATACTTTGCCTTTTACTGCTACTCATTTTCTTTTACCCTTTTTCGAATTGTTTTTTGTTAGTGTATTTCTTTTATAATTATTTTTGACCTGCTGTCTTTTCTGCTGAATTTTCAAGCTTTGCGCTGTGGGTCTGACAAGACATTTACTGTCAAAGCCTATCAGGTCGAAGCGTTTTGCTTTCTTCAAAGCCTCTTCAACAAATGCCTGATTTTTGGGATTATAATACTGAAGTAATGCCCTTTGAAGAGCCTTTTCGTGCTCTGTTTTAGCAACGTATACCTTTTCCATTGTGTATGGGTCAAGCTCTGTATAAAACATACAGGTTGAAATCGTACCCGGTGTTGGGTAGAAATCCTGCACCTGCTCAGGTCTTATATGATTTTTCTTTAAAAACAGAGCAAGCTCTATTGCGTCGTCAAGAGTTGAACCGGGGTGCGACGACATAAGATAAGGCACAAGATACTGCTCCTTATTTACCTCTCCGGTATACTGAAAATATCTTTTTGAAAATTCAATATACGCTTCAATATGAGGCTTTCCCATTTTATCAAGAACAGCCGCAGAGCAATGCTCGGGAGCAACCTTTAGCTGACCTGACACGTGATTTTCCACCAGCTCCTTAAAAAAGGTATCATCCTTATCCTGAAGAAGATAATCGTATCTTATACCGCTTCTGATGAAAACCTTTTTAACGCCGTCAAGCTCTCTGACCTCCCTGAGAATATCAAGATACTCTCTATGGTCAGCAATAAGATTAGGGCAAGGCTTAGGGGCAAGACATTTTTTGCCCTTACATAATCCGTGCTCAAGCTGAAGCTCACAGGAGGGCTTTCTGAAATTAGCTGTAGGTCCGCCGATATCGTGGATATAACCTTTAAAATTCGGCATTTGAGTAAGCTTTTTCGCCTCTGCTACAATGCTTTTCTTTGACCTTGATGTAACATATCTGCCCTGATGAAAGGCAATGGAACAGAAATTGCAGGCACCGAAGCATCCTCTGTTATGAGTAATTGAAAACTCAACCTCTCTTATTCCCGGCACACCGCCCAGCTTTTCATATGACGGATGATATGCTCTCATATAAGGTAGAGAATAAACCTTGTCAAGCTCCTTTTGAGTAAGTGGAGGCATAGGCGGATTTTGTACAAGCATAAGCTTACCGTGCTTTTGCTTAATAAGCCTACCTCTTATATGATCCTGCTCATCCTGTTCAATACGGCAGGATTTAGCATATTCCCTTTTGTTGCTTATAACATTTTCGTATGACGGGCACTCAACACCCTCATAAGGCGTTTCGGTTGCAGGACAAAGATAGCAGGTACCGAGAATGTCACGCATATCGGAAATGCTTTCGCCCTTATCAAGACGTTTTGCAATTTCCACGGTCTGCTTTTCGCCCATACCAAAGGTAAGCAAATCAGCCCTTGAGTCAAGCAAAATACTCGGTCTGACTGCATCGTCCCAGTAATCGTAATGGGCGAAACGGCGCAAGGACGCCTCCAAGCCACCGATAATTACGGGAGAATCGGGATATATTTTCTTTATAATATTTGAATAAACTATAACGGCTCTGTCAGGTCTTTTACCCGCCACACCGCCTGCTGTATAGGCATCATCATGACGAAGCCTTTTTGCGGCGGTATAATGAGCCACCATAGAATCTATATTACCGCTTGTAACCATAAAGCCCAAACGAGGCTTTCCGAACTGAACAAAATCAGCCGTGCTTTTCCAGTCAGGCTGGCTAAGTACGGCTACTCTGTAACCCTCATTTTCAAGGACTCTTGTTATAATAGCGGCACCGAAAGAGGGGTGGTCAACGTAGCTGTCGCCTGTTACACAGACAAAATCAACGTCTTGCCAGCCTCTTTCAAGCATTTCTCTTTTATTTATCGGGAGAAAACCACTCATAATCAATACTCCCCATCTTCATCATCGGGTAAATTTACTCTGTCATAAAACTCTTCCATATCAAGAAAATCGTCAATGTCATCATCTTCATTAGCATAATTATCAGTGCTTGAGGCTTTATTGCCATAGTTTTCGCTGACAACACCGTCATCCTCAAGCACAAAATTATCATCGCTGTTATCAAATGACATCTGCTCCGTATTCTCGGCGGTAAAATCACCGTCTGATGAATAAGCCTTCATTTCAAGCCACTGCTGGCGGTTTATCAGAATCTCTCTTGGCTTAGAGCCATTTTGAGCACCGATTACGCCCTTTTCGTGAAGCTGGTCCATAATCTTTGCACCTCTTGCATAGCCTACCGACAGCTTACGCTGAAGGAAGGATGTTGAGGCTGTGCCTGACTCAAGAACGACATCAACAGCTTTATCAAACAATGGGTCAAGATTTTCACCCTCGGAGTCATCCTCAAAGGGTGATGACTTTTTATCCTGAACTGCCTTCTTTTCAATTTCCTTTGCGATTTCATCATCATACTGACTTTCGCCCTGATTTTTAATATAGTCGCAAAGCTCCTCTACCTCCTCATCGGAAATGAAGCAGCCCTGAACACGAATAGGCTTTGAAGCTCCGATTGGAGAATACAGCATATCACCTCTGCCTAAAAGCTTTTCTGCTCCGCCTGCATCAAGAATAGTTCTTGAGTCAATCTGAGAAGAAACCGTTAAGGCAATACGTGATGAAATATTAGCCTTAATAAGACCAGTGATTACATCGACAGACGGTCGCTGAGTTGCAATAACAAGGTGCATACCTGCCGCACGAGCCATCTGTGCAAGGCGGCAGATAGAATCCTCCACCTCTTTAGGCGCCGCCATCATCAAATCGGCAAGCTCATCAATAAATATGCAGATTTTCGGCATAGGCTCCATATCGGAATGCTTCTTTACATATTTGTTATATCCCTCAATATCACGGACACCTGTCTGTGAAAATCTCTGATACCTCTGAAGCATTTCGGAAACCGCCCAACCCAAAGCACCGGCGGCTTTTCTTGCATCTGTTACAACGGGAACAAGCAAATGCGGAATACCTGCATACTTTGAAAACTCAACCTGCTTAGGGTCAATCATAAGGAATTTCACCTCATCAGGCTTCGCCCTGTACAAAATTGACACGATAATTGAGTTCATACAAACAGATTTACCTGAGCCTGTAGTACCTGCAATAAGAAGGTGTGGCATTTTTGCAATATCGCAGAAAACACATTTACCTGCAATATCCTTACCGATACCTGCGGAAAGCTTTGACTGCTGCTCGTCAAATTCGGGAGTATCTATAAGCTCTCTCATAGATACTGTATTTTTAACAGTATTAGGCACCTCGATACCCACAGCTGCTTTACCGGGAATAGGCGCCTCTATACGAACATGGGTGGCGGCAAGATTAAGTGCAATATCGTCGGAAAGATTTGTAATCTTTGAAATTCTGATGCCTGCGGCAGGCTTCAACTCATATCGTGTAACTGTCGGTCCTCTTGAAATATCGGTTATTGTTGCGTCAACATTGAAGGAATGAAGCGTATCAATAAGCTTTTGAGCGTTATCTTTAAGCTCTGAGCTGACATCCTTAACAGAATGCTTTTTAGCCTCCTTAAGAAGGTCTATTGAAGGAAGCTTATAATCGTCAACAGACGCCTCCATAGCCTCCTTTGAAACGGTGAAGGAATCATCCTTTGCTTCTGCCTTTTTTGCAGGCTTTTCAGGCTCCTCAGACGCATTATGAACAATCTCGTCAATGGACTTTTTCTTTTCCTGAGCCTTTTCTCTTTCCTTTTTGTTTCTCTCTGTTGCTTGATTTATCTCGTCAATAATATCCTTAGGGACCTTATTTTCCTCAGTCTGAGGCTCTGTCTCCTTTTTCTTTTTACTTTTTCTGGAATTTTCTTCGACAGGCGGTTCACTGTCAAGGGGAACATCAATATTTGCCTTATTCATCTTACGGCGTTCAATTCTCTCCTCGATGGCAGGGGCAACCTTATCGTATGTTACCTTAGCAGGCTTTACGGCACCTGAAAGAAATTGTATAATCGTAAGACCTGTTATAAGCAGGAAATCAACTAAAAGCAAAACAATGCTGATAATTATTGCAGGCGCCTTACCTAATGTCAGAAGAAGCCAGCCGAATACTGCGCCTAAAAATCCGCCGTTAAAGGTTGTTGTTGCTGACTTATAGCTTTCAGTCACAGTCTGTGAAAAATCTGCTCCCGTCTGATTTTGAACAACGTGAATTAATGACGCAATTATGAAAACAAGAACAACTGTTTCAATAGACTTTGCGATTAAATTTATATTTCTGTCTTTCTTTACGGAACAAATCAAAGTAACTGCAATAGCTATAAGCGGAAAAATACAGGCGGCAAAAATGCCGAAAATACCCACGTATACACCGTGGAGAACATTCCATACACCGTCACCGCTGATTACTGCAAGAAAGAAAAATATAACCGATACGGCAACCACTGCAATTTCATAAATTCTTACTCTGTCGGTGTAGCTTGACTGAGCCCTTGAATTAACATTTTTTCCGGCCCTGCCGTTATTGTTATTCGTTTTTTTAGTAGTCCTTTTATTTGCCATATGTACCTCTTAAAATCAATGCTTTATGACTATTTCAAATATACCGATAACTGCTATTATCAAACCGATTGCAATATCGTAATAAGCAAAATATTTAAGTGCCTTATTCTTTATCACAAACACAAAAAGCTTTACTGCGAAAAATGATACTGCACCAGAAATGATAAATCCGATTATTCCTGCCGCAACACCTACAGGTGTAACTGCCGTGCAAATTTCAATAATACCTGCCGTTATTAGCACAGGAACAGACCGCACCAGTGAATATCTGAGAGCATATTTTTCACTCATACCCAAGAGAATTGCGGAGGCATAAACCCC
>CALYNW010000049.1 GCA_945224895.1 uncultured Clostridia bacterium | reverse complement strand
TACACGCGTAAGATCGTCGGCAGCGTCAGATGTGTATAAGAGACAGGGGATAAGGGCAGGAGCCTGATGAAGCCCAATAGGATGACAAAGGGCAAAGTCAAGAAGTCCGTCATCAAGCCTTGAATTGGGAGCAGGGCAAAAGCCACCTCCGTAATAGCTTGCGTTACATATTGCGAAAAGTGTGTAGTCCAGAGGGGTTTGAGTAATTTTATAGGGATTTCCGTCCTTGTCAATACAGTCAAGATCAACATTAATTTGATATTTGAGGGACTGAAGCAAAACAGGGAAAACCGCAATATTATATGCCTGCTGACCGAGAAACGGAATTTTTCCTGCAATTTTTCTTCCTATTGTCTCAACCTTTGTATCAAGACCGTAGCTCATAACATTAATACATTTTTCTCCGTTATAATCAATAAGGTCAATAGGCTTAACGTCATATTTAATCTTTCCGTCATAAAAGCCGAATGCCTTTATTACATTTTCAACATTGATTTTTTTAGTGCCGTAAATCTTTTTTGCAAAATCATTACCCGTTCCGAGAGGAAGAACAAGCATAGGCGTATCCGTACCTGCAATTCCGTTTGCGATATCGTGGACTGTACCGTCACCGCCGCAGCAGACTATAACACAGTCCTGCTTATACTCTGCGGCATACCTTGCGGCAATATCCTTTGCCTCGGCTCTGTAATGGGTATATTCCATAATCATTTCATCATCAATGAGACGAAATGCGGATTTTATTCTTGAAAAGATTTTTTTCTTATCGTCATTTCCCGCAATAGGATTAATTATAAATATGTATTTCAAAATTATTCCCCTCTGTTTTATAAAATCAATAAATTTTTATCAGATAACTCTTGTTTCGCCCACCGGTCTTATGATAAGCACATAGCAGGAGCCTTCGCCGAATACAGAGTCCATAGTCCTTTTATACTCATCAAGCATATCAAGCGGAACAAACGCCTGAATTGTACCTGCAAAGCCGCCTCCGTGTACTCTCCAAGCACCCTTGCCCTCAAGCATCTGCTGGCTGAGGCAAAGAGCAAGTGACAGCTTCTGCTCGGTAGGATTTGTGGGGGTATAAACATTCTGATTGTACATAAACGAAGAATATCCGGACTGAGTAATTATTTTCTTAAAGGACTCAAAGTCATTATTTTCAAGACTTGAAACTGCCTTGTCAACTCTGATATTTTCGTTATAAAAATGAACCGCTCTTATAATTGCTCTGTCATTTACCTTGCCTTTAAGCTCGGGAACAGCTTTAAGGAAATCGCTGTATTCAATCTCCCTCAAAACAGATTTACCCATTGCCTGAGCAACTGACTCCATCTCGTTTCTTACAGCGGCGTAATCGTCGGTAAGATCACTGTGATTACCGTGGGTATCAACTATGCAAAGGGCATGACCTGACTTTTCAAAATCAAAGCCCACCTTCTTGATAATCGGATTTTTTGTGCTTTCAAAATCTATTGTAACAAATGAGCCTACTGATGAAGCCATTTGGTCAAGAAGTCCCGATGGCTTACCGAAAAAGATATTTTCGCTGAACTGAGCCGCCTTTGCAATAGTGACAGAGTCAATTTTTCCGTCATTGTAAAGATGTGAAATTACAGTACCTAAGAGCACCTCAAAGGCTGCTGACGAAGAAAGTCCCGAGCCACCCATAACATCACTTGTTGTACAGGCGTCAAAGCCGCCGACGTCATATCCGCAATCCTTAAGCTTTGCCACGATGCCCTTAATCATTGAGGCTGACTTACCATAATCAACAGGGTTCGGCTCAAGAGAGGTCAAATCAACTGTATTCATAGGATGGCCCTCTGACTTCTCGTTAATAACATCGCTGTCGCTTTTAGCCGCAACTGCAATAGCGTCAAGGTTAATTGAAGCTGCAAGCACCTTACCGTTATTATGGTCGGTATGATTTCCGCAGATTTCGGTTCTGCCGGGAGCACTGAGAACAATAACATCTCTGTCCTCACCGAAAAGCTCTATAAACTTTTCAACCGTTCTTATGTATCTGGGCTTTTGCTCCTCAACTGCACTGTCGGTTACATAAACCCTTTTAAGCAAAGCGTCTGCTTCGCCGCCTTTGATTTTTTCAATTAATTCAATCGGTTTCATCTTTTCATTCTCCTTATATTTATTAAACCTGCTCAAATTATAAAACTATTTTATATTTTTCTTTTTCGGAATAAATCAATAGAGTTTGGTTCATTTGCCTTGACTTTCTTCCGTAAAAGATATTAAACGTAAATACCGAAATACCTGTAAAGCCCACAATTATCATCAAAAGAACAATAAACTGAACTGAAAAAGGATTGTAAATTGCGGAGCCTATCTTAGTGTAAATATAAAGCCTCGGACCGAAGCCCAAAAGGCTTATTATGGTATAATAAATAAAATCATACCTCATTGAGCCGTAATATTTTGACACCATACCAAGGGGAATACTGGGCACTAATCGTGAAACGAAAAGCACATAAGGATTGCCGTTTCCCTTAAACTGTATCCAGTCCCTGATGAAATGAAGCTGTTTCATACCGAGAATCATTCCTGTCCAGCCACCGCCTATAAATTTACCTTCAATATATTTAACGATGAAGAAAAATGCCGTAAAAGCAAGATTTATAAGCACCGCCTGAGCAAGAGGAAACACCATACCCGATATAACACACAAAAAGCCCATAGGAATAGGAAGCTGACATTTTGCGATATAAAGGGCAAAAATACAAATAATTATTTCCGTATCCGAGTCAAGATTTACAACTGCGTCGTCAATCTGCTTGAACCAGTTTATCAGAGTATCAAACCTAACCTCCAGCCTTGCGTGATTGTAAAGCACAATAGCAAGAAAAACAAGCAGAGACAGCGTTACAAGTATAATTATATTTGATATTAAATTTGTCTGATGGCGCTTTTGCTGTTTCAAGTTGTCATCTCCAAATTACTGTTGTTCTTTGCTTTTATTTAACCTCGTTGAAATTCCCCAAAAATTCAAACTCCGGCAGCTCGTCGGATAAAGCACAAATCAAATCCAAGGTTTTTTCATCTCTGACACTGCCTAAAACGTCAACATAAAAGTAATAGCTGAAATCCGAATTTTCAATAGGTCTTGACTCAAGCTTTGTAAGGCTGAGCCCTGCCATTGAAAATCTGCCGAGCACTCTGTAAAGAGAGCCTGTCTTATGCGCAACAGAAAATATAAGAGAAATTTTCTGTGCATTATCATCAATAACAAGATTTTTTGAAATAACGATAAATCTTGTTCTGTTGTTATTATTATTCTGAATATTTCTTTTTAATATTTTAAGTCCGTATTTTTTTGCCGCAAGCTCGGAGCAGATTACGCCTATGTTGTTCTTATGTGATTTTGAAACAAATTCTGCCGCCGCCGCAGTATTGGAATAGTTTACTCCCGTGAAATCAAAATTTTTCAGGAAATTATTACACTGAGAAAGTGCCTGCGGATGAGAATAAACCTCTGTAATATCCTCATATTTTGTATCAGCCCTTGCACAAAGACAATGCTCTATCTTTAAATCATATGCACCGACAACGTAAAATCTGTACTTCATTATCAAATCATATGACTCGTGAACAGAGCCTGCTGTGGAATTTTCCACAGGGATTACGCCGAATACTGCGTCACCCCTGTTTACCGCCTCAAACACGTCCTCAAACTGCCTGTAAAATTTCACCTGTGCATCGGGGAAAATTTCATTTGCGGTAACACCGCTGTATGCTCCCTCTACTCCCTGACAGGCAACAAAGCCGTTATCTGCCGTCAGTCTGCCGCCCTTTGACAGAGCCTCGTTTATTTGGTCTCTCAGCTCCTGACCGCCGCCTATAATTTTATGCTGAAGCGCCCTCGAAGCGTCCATTGTAGCGGAAAAAACAGTTTTGATTATCTCGCCCTTTTCTCCGCATTTTTCCGCAACATTGTCAAGGATTTGCTGTTCTCTTTCCTCGTTTAATACGGGGATTCCTCTTTTCACCTTATATTCCGCAACCTGTCCGGCTATATCCATTCTTTTCATAAGAAGCGGAATAAGCTGATTATCAATTTTATCTATTTCTTTCCTTAATTCCAATAAATCCATTAATTTAATTTCCTCAATTACGTCATTAAATCAAGTATCCCAAGTGCCGCCGTCGCTTCAATAACAGGCACGGCTCTCGGAACTATGCAAGGGTCGTGACGTCCTTTTACTACAAGTGTTTCTTCCTCCATAGTCTGCAAATTAACGCTTTGCTGAGGCTGTGAAATTGACGGTGTAGGCTTTATTGCCACTCTGAAAATTATAGGAGCACCTGTTGTTATACCGCCGAGAACACCACCGTTATTATTTGTTTTCACTGCTACTTTGCCGTCCTTTACACAGTAGGGGTCATTTGCCTGTGAGCCTCTCATAGACGCAAAGCCGAAACCCTCGCCAAACTCAACACCCTTTACCGCAGGAACACCGAAAAGTATTGAAGAAAGCTTGCTTTCAACTGTGGAAAACATATTTCCTCCAACACCAACAGGAACACCGATGACGGCACATTCAATTATACCGCCTACGCTGTCCTGTGCCATTCTTGCACTTTCAATTTCCTCTCTCATTTTTTCTTCGGCATTATCGTCGATAACCGAAAAATTATTTGAGGTCAGTTTTTTAAGAAGGTCTGAAGAAACATTATTTTTATCAAAGGCTTTGTCAAAAGCATTTCCCACCTGAAAAATATGAGCACCTATTACAATACCCTTTTCCTCAAGAATCTGCTTTGCAACTGCTCCTGCAAAAACTATGGGAGCAGTCAGCCTTCCGCTGAAATGACCTCCGCCCCTTATATCGTTAAAGCCGTTATATTTTACATATGCGGGATAATCGCTGTGTGACGGTCTGGGGACCGTAAGAAGATTACCGTAGTCCCCGCTTCTTGTATTTGTATTTTCAATAATCATTGCAAGAGGTGCACCTGTTGTCACATCATCAAGTGTACCCGACAAAATATGGGGTATATCCTTTTCAAGCCTTGGGGTTGCAAACTTATCCTTGCCGGGAGCCCTCCTTGACATATCGGCATAAATCTTATCCATATCAAGCCTAACACCTGACGGCAAGCCGTCTATAACGCAGCCGATTGCTTCGCCGTGACTTTCACCGAATATGGAAACCTTAATTTTTTCTCCGAATTCAGAGGACATTTGCCTTACCTCCCAGCATATTATAATCTTCAAAAAATGACGGATATGATTTATTTATACTTTCAGCTTCATCAATTACCGTCTCACCCTGAGCAAAAAGCCCTGCAACAGAAAATGACATAACAATTCTGTGGTCGTTATAGCCTTTAAGTTTTGCACCCTTTAGCCCTTTTCCGCCGTTAATTATCATACCATCAGGAGTTTGTGTTACATCAACTCCCATAGCCTTGAGATTTGTAACAACGCTTTCAATTCTGTCAGACTCCTTAAATCTAAGTCTTTCGGCACCGCTGATAACAGTTTTACCCTTTGCATACGATGCAAGAACAGATATAATCGGCACAAGGTCGGGAATGTCGGATGCGTCAACATCGGCACCTGTCAGCTCACCTGCAATACAGGTAACGCTGTCCTCACCTGCTTCAACATTTCCGCCGAATTTTTTTATAACATCGACTATAGCCTTATCGCCTTGAGCGGAATTAAAATCAAGACCTTTAACCGTCACATTACCGCCTATTGCACCTGCTACAAGGAAAAATGCCGCCTGTGACCAGTCGCCCTCAACGATATAATCAAGCCTTTTAAATTCCTGACCGCCCTTGATAAGATAGCCGAAATCTGTTTCTCTGACATTAACACCGTAATCAGCCATTACCTTAACGGTCATATCAACATAAGGCTTTGACCGGAGAGGAGTTTTCATAATTACTGCACTGTCGCCCTGAAGATTTGCAAGTGCCAGCAAAAGCCCTGTAACATACTGACTGCTGACATCTCCCGAAACCTCAAAGCTGCCGTTTCTGAGCTGTCCCGAAATCTTAAAGGGCAAACAGCCGTTTGTTTCAACATTAACACCGTGAATGGGAAGAAGCTCAGCAAATTCACCCACAGTTCTTTTCAGCAGACTGCCCTGCCCTACAAATTCAACAGTTCTTCCCAAGGAAGCTGCTACAGGAATCATAAAGCGCATAGTTGAACCGCTTTCTATACAGTCAAGAATACTCTCATTATTTTTAAGAGATTCTATTATTCCCACTGTTGCCGCCATATCTCTTGAATTTATTATAGGCTTTACCGTTCCTCCCCCTGATAGATAGGAACAAATTAACGCCCTGTGTGCCGCAGATTTTGACGGCGGTGCCGTTACGGCTCCGTTTAATGACGAATTGCTGATTTTGACTTCCATTAATACTTATACTCCGAAAATATTTTTTAACTCTTCATTTGTAACAGGCATAACAAAGCTTTCGCCGATTTTTTTAACCATAACAAGCTTAATACCGTTGCCTGTTCTTTTTTTATCTACACTCATTGCACCAACGATTTCCTGTACCGAATGAGTGTCGGATATTTTTAAATTATTTTTTTCAAGAACCTTTATAATTCTGTCCTTAGTACCCTTTTCGGTTATGCCGTTTTTCTCTCCGACATCTGATATCATAACCATTCCGATACCGACTGCTTCGCCGTGACTGACGTTTTCAAAGCTCCACAGCTTTTCAATGGCGTGACCGCAGGTGTGACCGAAATTAAGAAGTGCTCTTTCACCGTGTTCCTTTTCGTCGTTTTCAACTATTACACGCTTTATATCAAGGCACTCATAAATTATATCCTCAATAAAATCAACTGAATTTTCCTTTTCAAGTCTTTCAAAAAGGCTTGATGATTTTATACCTGTCTCTTATACACATCTGACGCTGCCGACGATCTTACGCGTGT
>CALYNW010000048.1 GCA_945224895.1 uncultured Clostridia bacterium | reverse complement strand
CAGTCTTAATTTCCATGATAAATCTTGAGGGCATCTTTCTTGACGGTGTGCCATATAACATTCTCTGCTGTGCATTGACAAGCTAAACCTGTTACTTTGCTCTTGTTATACCTACATATGCAAGACGTCTTTCCTCCTCAAGCTCCTCCTCGCTGTACATTGCCTGTGAGCCGGGGAAAATACCCTCCTCCATACCGGGGATAAATACTATCGGAAATTCAAGACCTTTAGCCGAATGGAGTGTCATCAAAACAACCGAATCCTCGTCCTCGTTATAAGAATCAATATCGGAAATAAGTGCAACATCCTCTAAGAATTCAGAAAGCTGAGGGTCGTCGCTTTCCTCCTGATACTTTACAAACATTGAGGACAATTCCTTAATGTTGTTCACCCTGTCCTCATAGGTTTCGGGGTCCTCGTTAAGATAATCAAGATATTTTGTCTTTTCAAGAATTTCCTGAAGCAAATCAGTAAGGGGCATTTTTTCCTCAAGGCATTTTTGAAAAGCTCTTATCATTGAGGCAAAGCCCATTAGCTTTGAAGCACTTCTTGAGGTTTTTTGGAACTCATCCGCCCTTTCACAAACCTCAAAGGCAGACATACCGAGTCCTGTGGCAATTTCCATAATATTCCCCACCATTGTATCGCCTATGGCTCGCTTGGGAACATTGATTATTCTCTGAAGCCTTACATTATCGGCAGGGTTATTTATTATTGCAAAATAGGAGATAATATCCTTTATTTCCTTTCTGTCAAAGAAACGGTGACCGCCGATAATTCTATGAGATATACCCATTTTAGTCAGCATAATTTCAAGATTTCTCGACTGAGCATTCATACGGTAAAGGATTGCGTGGTCGCTTAATTTCCTGCCGTTTTTAACATTTTTCAAAATTTCATCAGCTATATATGTGGACTCGTCCGACTCGTTCATAGCAGTATTGAGAATGATTTTGTCACCTGCGCCCGAACGGGTGAAAAGAGTTTTACCCTTTCTGTTTTTGTTCTTTGAAATTACTGAGTTTGCGACGTAAATGATATTTTGTGTTTAACGGTAGTTTTCTTCAAGCCTGATAACCTTTGCACCCTTATAATGATTTTCAAAGGAAAGTATATTTTCAATAGTGGCGCCTCTGAAGCGGTAAATACTCTGGTCATCATCACCTACTACGCAGATGTTTTTATACATATCCGCAAAAAGTGATGTAAGTACATACTGAGCATGGTTAGTGTCCTGATACTCGTCTACCATAACATATTTAAACTGCGACTGATAAAGCTCTCTGACGTCGTCATTTTCTTTAAGAAGCTTAACGGTATTAAAAATTATATCGTCAAAATCCATTGCGTCGGATTTCAAAAGCTCCTTTTGGTAAAGCTCATAGCACTGAGCAATTTTACCCTTTCTGAAATCGTTTGATGAGGTTGCCTTGTACTCGTCAGGGTCAATGAGGCTGTCCTTGGCACGGCTGATTTCATTTAAAATAGATTTATGATTTATAAATTTATCTTCAATTCCAAGCTGTTTCTGACACTGCTTCATAACTCGCTTAGAATCGTCGGTGTCATAAATTGTAAAATGATTTGTATAGCCAAGCCTGTCACCAAAGCGTCTTAAAATTCTCGAGCAACAGCTATGGAAGGTGTATGCCCATATATCGTTTGCACTTTCACCTACGGCAGAAATAAGCCTTTCTCTAAGCTCACCTGCCGCCTTATTTGTAAATGTAATAGCAAGCACCTGCCAAGGCTGCGCTAGTCCGCTTTCAATAATATGCTGTACTCTGTTTACAAGAACAGTGGTTTTTCCCGAGCCTGCTCCTGCAAGAATCAGAAGCGGTCCCTCTGTTGTATTCACAGCCAACTGCTGCATTTCGTTTAATGGCATAAATTTTTCTCCTAAAAAATCAGGGCGACATTCTGCCACCCTGAAAATGATTTATATTTTACGTAACTCTTATTACTTAAGAAGCGTAAGGAGTATACCTGCCGCAACTGCCGAGCCGATAACACCTGAAACATTCGGTCCCATAGCGTGCATAAGCAGGAAGTTTGACGGATTTTCCTTTTGTCCTTCCTTCTGGCTTACACGGGCAGCCATCGGTACTGCGGATACACCGGCGGAGCCGATAAGAGGATTAACCTTACCCTTTGTTAATACATACATAAGCTTACCGAACAAGGTACCGCAGGCTGTACCGAGACAGAATGCGATAAGTCCGAGAGCAACAATTTTAAGGGTGTTGAAATTAAGGAAGCTTTCGGCAGATGTGGTAGCACCTACGGAAACACCAAGGAATATTGTAACAATATTCATAAGCTCATTTTGAGCCGCCTTAGCAATTCTCTCTGTTCTTCCGCTTTCCTTAAGCAAATTACCGAGCATAAGCATACCTACAAGTGAAGCTGCATCGGGAAGAAGAAGAGAAACGATAACTGTTACCATAATCGGGAACAGGATTTTTTCAAGCTTTGATACGGGACGAAGATTTCCCATAACAACCGAACGCTCTTTTTTAGTTGTAAGTGCTCTCATAATAGGCGGCTGGATAAGGGGAACAAGCGCCATATAGGAATACGCCGCCACGGCAATAGTACCTAAAAGTCCGGGGGCAAGCTGAGACGTTACGAAAATTGCAGTAGGTCCGTCAGCACCGCCGATAATAGCGATTGAGCCTGCTTCATTGGGCATAAAGCCCAAAAGAATAGCACCGACATAGGTGAAGAAAATACCGAACTGTGCAGCAGCCCCGAGAATGAAGCTGCTTGGTCTTGCTATAAGAGGAGCAAAGTCAGTCATTGCACCTATGCCGAGGAAAATCAACGGCGGATAAACGCCTGCTTTTACACCGAAATACAGGAAATCCATAAGTCCCGGCGTACAGCCCACAAATTCTCCCCTGCCTGCAAGCAAATCTCTGAAGCCTGCAAGGTCGTGATACTGAACTGCAAGGTTAGCACCCGGAATATTTGCAAGAAGCATACCGAATGCGATAGGCACCATAAGAAGCGGCTCAAAGCCTTTTTTAATTCCCAAATAAAGGAATACAAATGATACAAGAAGCATTACTGCATTTTTCCAACCGTCGCCTGTGAAGAAAAAGGCATAACCGGAATTTGCAAAAATACTTGAAATAACTTCCCAAACTCCCTGAAGTATTTCCACTGATATGTCCTCCTTTAAAACGGTCTCGTGTTATCAACATTAGCGGCATTTGCCCAAGGGTTTCTTCCGCCCACATTGACCTTCTTTATTGACCTGACAACTGCCTGAGGTCCCTCACTCATTGCAACGGCAGCCGCAATAGCCGCTACAACCTCACCGCTGATTCCCTGCTCAACAACAGGCTCCGGAGCCTTTTTCACAGGAGCAGAAACAACTGCAGGAGCAGGTGTTACACTAACATTTTCGGTTGCTGAAGATATCTTACTGTTTTTTTTGTCTTTTTTATTTTTTGCTCTTTTTTCAGCACTTGATACTATCAAACCGAAAAGATAAAAAACCAATATAAGAAGTAAAAGAACGCCCAAAACTATACTGATACCTGAAATTACTACGGTAGCAGTAAACATTGCACTTCTGTCTGCCGTAAGCATTAAAATCGGACTCAACCATATTCCCCCATTGTAATAAAAATATTAGTTAATATTATAAAACATATTATATGATATTTCAACGGAAATTTTCATTTTTTTTATTTCTGTCGTTTTCCATAAATTTACTTGATTTATTTTGCAAATAGTATATAATATTATTAAATAGGCAGAATTGGGAGGTCTTTATATGTCGGAAAAAACTTTGATTATTGCAATTCTTGTTGCACTCATTCTTCTTTGGTTTGCAGAAACACTTAATATGACAAAGACAAGCAAGATTTTAGGCGGAGTTATTGACCTCGGCTTTGCTATTTTACGATAGGTATATTGCAGAAGTATAAAAACGGACTGACTTTGTTTAAGTCAGTCCGTTTTGTAATTTAATAATAAATTATTTGTATAACGACCTTAAAAGTGCTATTTCCTTTGCGTAGCCGTCGAGCTCATTTGGTGTTTCAAGGAAGAACGGCAGATTTCTTAATGCAGGGTGATTTATAATTCTTTCCATTGCGTCAACACCGATATAGCCATCGCCTATTTTTTCGTGTCTGTCCTTATGAGCAGCAAGAGGATTTTTTGAATCGTTAAGGTGAACAGCCTTTAATCTGTCAAGTCCCACAACCTTATCAAACTCATCAATAACGCCGTCAAGATTATTTACCACATCATAACCGCCATCATTTACGTGGCAGGTATCAAGGCAAACTCCAAGCTTATCCTTAAGCTCAACCCTGTCAATAATTGCTCTTAATTCCTCAAAGGTCTTGCCAATCTCAGAGCCCTTTCCTGCCATTGTTTCAAGGAGAACCGTAGTAGTCATATCCTCAAAAAGCACCTGATTAAGAGCATCGGCAATAAGCTCAATTCCAACCTCTTCACCCTGTCCCACATGGGAGCCCGGGTGGAAATTATAAAGCTGATTCGGAGTATACTCCATTCTCTTCAAATCGTCTGCAAAGGTATTTATTGCAAATTCTCTTGTTTCCGGCTTTGCACTGCAGCAGTTAAGAGTATACGGAGCATGAGCCAAAATTACAGGAAAATTATTTTCCTTCATTAAAGCTAAAAAGGTTTTAACGTCATTTTCATCTATTTCCTTTGCACTTCCGCCTCTTGGATTACGTGTAAAAAACTGAAAGGTATTTGCACCGATTTCCAACGCTTGATTAAGCATTGCGGTATATCCCTTTGAAGCACTCAAATGCGCACCTATAGTAAGCATTACTTATTCTCCTTTAGCATATCTTCTTCGGCTTTACCCGACATTATATATTCAAGCAAATCTGCAACACAGCCCTGATTGCAATGGCATGCCTCAAATTTACAAATCTTATGGATTGATGTAGGAGCCTGTCCTGCACAGGCAGGAATCCCTACTGTTTTAAGCATATCCCAGTCGTTATAATAATCTCCGATAGCGGCAACATGGCTTTTTTCAATACCGAGCATATTGGCAAGCTTCATTATTCCGACACCCTTGTGGGTATCCTTTTGGAGCATTTCCATACTCCAAAGGGACGACGCCATAAAGTTAGCATCAGGATTTTCTGCCTTGCTGATAACCTCACGCAATCTGTTAATAACAATAGGATTTGACCAAAAGATAACCTTCATCCAGCCCTCCTTTGGCACCTCGTCAAGAGATCTTACGTGCTCGTGGTGAGCCTTGTCAAAATACATCGTACCCTGTGAAAGAAGTCCGTCCTTAACAATATAAACGTAATCATCAAAATAAATGCCGATATCTACTCTTTTGAAAATCTCGTCAAATTCCTCTGAAATTTGCCTTACAAATTCCTGTCCCTTTTCGCCTATTGTACTGCGCCACAGCATTTCTCTTTTATTATAATCGTATATACCTGCACCGTTCAAAACAACGGCAGGCTGATTTGCAGTAATTCTGTTGTAATTTCTTTCAAGGCTTGACTGAAGTCTGCCTGATGCAAGGGTGAAATTTCCTCCTAAATCGGTAAATTTCTTAATTGCATCATAATTTCTTTTGGGAAGCTTTCTGAATTTATTGTTCAACGTTCCGTCGATATCGGAAACTACAAGCCAGTTTTCAAAGGTTTTTTCCATATTTTTCTCCAAATTTTATTTCCTGCTGCCGTCAAGCCTTGCAAGAAAGGTCTTAAAATAATCAGGCAATTCCGATTTAAACTCCATATATTGACCTGTTCTCGGATGAACAAAGCCGATTTCTCCTGCGTGGAGGCACTGACCTTCAAGGCTCTTTATCACCTTTTTAGGACCGTAAACCATATCTCCTGCAAGAGGATGACCGATATAAGCCATATGGACTCTTATCTGATGTGTTCTGCCTGTTTCAAGAATACATCTTATATGTGTAAAATCACCGAAGCGATTAATCACCTCATATTGTGTGGTGGCATTTTTTGAATTCTTCAGCGTTACCGCCATCTTTTTTCTGTCATTGGGATTTCTTCCGATAGGCTGATTAACAGTACCGCTGTACTACCTAATATTTCCGTAAACCACCGCCTGATAAGCTCTATGAAATGAATGGTCCTTTATTTGCTCTGCAAGGTGAATATGAGCAAAATCATTTTTTGCCACTATCAAAAGCCCTGATGTATCCTTATCAATTCTATGAACAATACCCGGTCGGATTACTCCGTTAATTCCGCTTAGGCTACCGTCGCAATGATAAAGCAGAGCGTTTACAAGGGTGCCGTCATAATTTCCTGCGGCAGGGTGAACAACCATTCCCTTTGGCTTATTTACAACTAAAAGGTCGCTGTCCTCATAAGCTATATCAAGCGGAATTTTCTCAGCCCTTGCCTCAAGAGGCTTAGCATCGGGAATAAACACGGTTATTTCATCATTTTCTTTGCACTTATAATTTTTTGAAATTTCCTTACCGTCAACCGTTACATTGCCGTCCTCAATCAGCTTTGCGGTAGCACTTCTCGTAATACCGTCGGCATTTTCCGAAATGAATTTATCAATTCTTACCCCTGCATTTTCAGCCTTTACCGTCAGATTAAGCTCACTGCTCATTCTTTTTCTCCTTCTTTTCACCCTTGAAAATATCAACAAGAAGATAGGCAATAAGGCTTATCGCACCGAGAGTAACGGCACAGTCGGCAATATTGAAAACGGCAAAATTCACAAAGGTGGGATTATTAAAATCAATAAAGTAGCCAATTAAAATTCTGTCAATCAAGTTTCCTATTGCCCCTGATACGATAACACCAAGGGACCAAAACAGCCACAAATTATTTTTGCCTTTTCCTTTAAACATATAAACAAGGCAGGCAATGACAGCAACAGCGGTTAGAATTATGAAAAACCATCTGCCACCGCTGAAAAGTGAAAACGCCACACCTGTATTTTCGGCATAGACAAATTCGACTACGCCTTTGATAAAGGTCCTTGCACCCTTGCCGTAAAGATACAGCTTTGCAAAATATTTAGTTATCCGGTCAAACGCAACAATAAGAATTATCATAACGGTGCACCAGATATTTTTATTTTTAAGCCTCAAAAATTCACATCCTTACAGCA
>CALYNW010000047.1 GCA_945224895.1 uncultured Clostridia bacterium | reverse complement strand
TTTTAGAGAGGCGTTAAGCAAATCGCCCGAATATAAAGAGCTTGAAAAGGCGGTTCAGGAAGGCAAGGTTGATGAGCCGTACCGCTATATGGGCGTAAGAGGATAAGGAGGCAGAGGTATGTATAATTTTAAAGAATTTGTCAGCAGGGAGGACCGTCTTGCAGGCGGACACAGAATGTGTGCAGGCTGTGGCGGAACTATTGCTGTAAGAAATGTTTTAAAAGCAATTAAACCGGGTGACAAGGCAGTTATTGGCAATGCAACAGGCTGTCTTGAGGTTTCTACCTTTATGTATCCTTATACTGCTTACAAGGATAGCTATATTCATAACGCATTTGAAAATGCAGGAGCTACAATGGCAGGTGTTGAGGGTGCATATAATGCTCTCAGAAGAAAGGGTAAGCTTGACGATACATACAAGTTTATTACCTTCGGCGGTGACGGCGGTACATATGATATCGGCTTTCAGTCATTAAGCGGTGCTATGGAAAGAGGACACGATATGGTCTATGTATGCTACGATAACGGTGCATATATGAACACAGGTATTCAGCGTTCATCTGCAACACCTATGTTTGCCGATACTACAACTACTCCTGTAGGAAGGCAATCAGGCGGTAAGCCTCAGTACAGAAAGGACCTTGCCGCTATTATTGCAGAGCATCAGGTGCCTTATGTTGCACAGACAACCTTTGTTCAGAATTTTCGTGACCTTCACGTTAAGTCAGAAAAAGCAATCTATACTCATGGTCCTGCATTTCTTAACATTATGGCACCCTGTCCCAGAGGCTGGAGATACAATACTCCCGATATTATGGAGATTTGTAAGCTTGCAGTTGAGACACGCTATTGGCCTCTTTTTGAGGTTGTTGACGGCAAGTGGATTCTTAACTATGAGCCTAAAAAATATGTTCCTATCGAAGAATGGCTTTCAAAGCAGGGACGTTTCAAGCATATGTTCAAGCCGGAAAATGAATGGATGATTAAGGCATTCCAAAAGGAAGTTGACCGTAGATGGTACGAGCTTCTCGACCGTTGTGTTGAAGTTCGCGGCGCATAATATAAAAGTATTCCCGTCTTTCCACAGACGGGATTTTTATTTACAATTTATACACTTGTATATTGTTTGCATTTATGTTATTATAATTTATACAAACTTATAAGAATATATAAAGAGAGAAATATTATGCCTAAAAATAACAAACTCGGTTGCTCATATGCAACCCAGCAGAAGCTTGCAAAATCTCTTAAAGAGCTAATGGAAAACGAGTCCTTTGAAAAGCTTTCTGTTTCGGATATAACATCAAACTGCGGTTTGCACAGGCAGACCTTTTATTATCATTTTGAGGATAAATATGAGCTTCTTGATTGGATAGTTTATGAGGAGCTCATTAAGCCGATGATAACGGATTTTAAAATTGACAATATTTATGAGAAATTTTATAATTCCTTTGACACTATGAGCAAGGAAAGAAAATTTTATCAAAATTCTCTTAAAATTAATACAGAAGAGCTTTCAAGATATGTAAGCAAAATCGCTTATGAGTATGTTAAGCCTCTCGTGAAAAGCGTTAAGGCTGAGAATTCGATTAATATTTCCGATGAAATTAATAACAGAATTGTTTCCGAATTTTTAAGCTACGGCATTTCAGGTGTTATAATTTGCTGGGTTCAAAGAGGAATGAAGGATTCTCCCGAAGTAATGACAAAAAGCATAAAAAATGTTATTTCAGGCGTAAAATGTTTACTTACAGAAAGATGATGAATTGAGGAAAGCGTATGAAAAAAAGAATTTTAATCAGGGCAAGCGTATCTCCCTTTGCAGTACATAAGCCTATTGACGTAATATGTCAGAAGGTTATAGGTAATAATACAGGCAATCTCCTTTTTGCCTACAGTATGACAAGAACTCTTTATACAGAAGATACGGAAATAGATTTTCTTGCCGATAAAGAGGTTGCTCACGGTAAGGTAAGCGCAGAATTTATTAACGAAAATTACGATTATCTTGTTCTGCCTATGGCAAATTCATTCAGAAAGCAGTTTATGCAGTGTATGGGTATGTGGACAGGTATTATCGAAAAGCTGACAATACCGGTTGTTGTAACGGGTATCGGTATTCAGATGCCCTATGAGCCTGACGTTACGGAAAAGCATGTTTATGATGAATGTGCCAAGAAGTTTATAACTGCCGTTTTGAACCATTCTTCCTCAGTCGGAGTAAGAGGTACTATTACGGAAAGCTATTTAAAGCACTTAGGCTTTGGAAGTAATGATATTGACGTTACAGGCTGTCCGTCATTTGCAATGTTCGGACCGGGACTTCCTGTAAGAGAGAAAAAGCCTCTTACTGCTGAGTCAGCCGTTTGTGTTACAGGCTCAGTATCAAATCCGATAAACTTTAAAGAGTTTATGATAAGAAACAGAGAAGTGCTTCCGAATTACTGTTTTATGCCTCAGTTTGTTGATGATTTGCGATTGATGTATCTTGGTATTCCTCTTCCTATCACAAATGATTCTCAGGTGCTTTATCCTCATTTGATAAATGACGAGGTTTTTGTTAATGACAAGGCTCGCTTTTTTATAAATTTCCCAAGTATTCTTGAATTTAACAAGGATATTGATTTCAATTACGGAACAAGAATCCACGGTGCAGTAGGCAGTATTCTTGCAGGTGTGCCAAGCTTTTTGTTTCCAACGGATGCAAGAATCAGAGAGCTTGCAGAGTATCATAATGTTCCTAATATGCCTGCAAGTGAAGTTGATGAAAATACGAATATTTTTGATATTTACGAAAAAACTGATTTTTCTCAGGTAAATAACGGTCATGAGGAACGCTTTTGGCATTTTGTTGATTTCCTTAATAATAACGGTCTTCCGCATATTTATCAGGATAAGAACCGAACTGTTGTTCCTTTTGATGAAAAAATCAAGGACATTGAATTTGAAGGACCTATTCATTCGCTTACAACCTGTTCAAAGGAAGAAATGATTGAGCGTATTGCCTTCGGTAACGAACTGCTTATGAAGGAGCAGAAGGCTGTTTGCGACAAATATGCTGAGGAAGCTAAAAATTTAAAGGCAGATATTAAGGCTTTAAAGGTTAAGGAAAAGAGGCTTAATTGGTACGAAAGGTCATCGTCAGCAAGAATTGCCGCTTCAAGAGTTAAGCATAAAATAATCAAAGATAAGTAAATATGAAAAAAGCAGGTGTTGTTTCTTTTAACAACACCTGCTATGTTTTTATTTAACCTTTTTTCTTTTTTTTATAGGCTTTTGATGAACCACATTTTCAATTTCGCGTTCAGCCGCTTCCTTTAGGCTTTGAGCATCATATATAACCGTTTTGTCATAGCAGGCGCTTATTGCCTGAGTTAGACCTAAAAGAATAAAGAGAAGTATAATTTGCTTTGGCGAATTAAATATATAGTCTGTTAAACCGAAAAGCAGATATAAAAGCATTGATGTGAAAACGCAAAAAACCAAGGTAAACTTTTTGCCGTTATTTGCGTTTATTTCAAGGAGCTTTCCAAATGCGAATATAAGCACTACAAACAGAATTATGACGCCGATAATTCCTACTTCCATCCAAGTTTCAATGACAAAGTTATGACCGTGAGGCTTGTCAAGATTATACTCGTTAATTAATATCAGTCCCGTTGATTCACAGCCAAATCCAAGTCCTGCAATAAAAGTATTTACGTGACTTGTAATGTAATCGATAAGACTACCCCAAATCTGAAAATGCGCCGCAGAGGATTTTTTAGCCTCTTCACCGCCGCCTCTTGCTTTAAAGATAATTCCGTATCTTGTAAGCAGGGAGGGGACTATAACACAGACGGTAGGTATAAAGATTTGTAAAAGAGGCTTCCAGTGCTGTTTAATAAGTATAACAAACATAAACAGCCAGCCTGCTATTGCAATAACACAGCCTGCACGGGTAAGGGTGGCACTGATACCGCCACTGATTAGAACATTTGCTAAGAAGTACAGTGCCTTGTGCTTTTTGCCGTTTGTATTAAGGAAAAGATATATTGATATTGGATAAACCAAAAGTAAATATGTAGCAAGAAGATTCGGGTTTGAGAAGAAACCGCTTGCTCTTGAATCCCACCATAATGTTGTATCTATATCAAACGGAAGCCAGGTATACACAAGCTTATCAAGAGGCTTATAGAACGGTGTTACAAATACTTGAGATTTTTCAATATAGTCATATCTATATAGCGTATAGGAGCATATCTGGAGTATTGCAACAATGCCGTTTAGAGAGCCTGCCGCAGTCATTGTTGCAAGAATTCTGTCAATCTTCTTTCTCGTTCTTGCGAGGTTATAAATCATAACCTCAATTAAAAACATTCCCCACCACAGCATTGCTGTTGCAAATGATGTGAATTTTGTGTCGGACCATAAGGTACTCAAAACCGAAAAAGCCATAAAGACCATCATCAACTTACCTATTGTGCCGACCTTTGCTTTTTTACCCTCTCTTGTCCATTGACGTTTAAAGACAATAAAGACTATAAAAAGAATAAAGGGGCTGACATACTCCGGAAGAATGGGAAAAAGGAAAATAGTGGCTAATAGCCAGTAACCGCCGGGATTACTTCTGTATTTTTCCTTAAAGCTCATTATTGCTTCTTTCATAAAAATATTTTAGCGCACAAGCGCATCCTCCAAAATGATTTTCATACGACATTCTTATTTATGTATAGTTTAGAGAAAATGTAACATATATAATACACCTATCTATCAATTTTTGCAAGTATAATAATTTTCCAAGCAGATTTGGTGTAAAAATAGTTCATATCTGATTAATAGAAAATTTATATTATCCGTTAAATTATGTTGTTGCATTAAATTAAATATTATAGTATAATTTATAAGTATTTAACTGCGTTAAGCGGTATATGCCGTTTAGTATAAAGCAGGTTATTATTTTTGTTTACGCCTTGTAAGGCTACAGCAGGGCTGACGAATAATTTATATATTTAATTGTAGCGGAAAGGCAATGTGATTATATGGACGAAAAGGAAAAGAGCTTTAATCAGACTGAAAATGAAGAAAAGGAAGCTCCTTCTGTTGAAGAAAAAGCCGTTGATTTTGAGGAAGAGGACAGCACTCTTGCGGAAAAGGACGGCGTTAAATACGAAACAAACGATAACTGGCAGTTTGACGCTGAAGCACCATCACTTGAGGATAGCATCGTCTTAGAGAACGAACACTTTAAAATCGACATTGACAATTCCTCTGTAAAGGAAAAGCCTGTCTCAAGGAAGAAATATGAAAATAATGCAGAAGAAATTGTGCCTTCAGACGTGGTAGCTGCTGTGAAAAAGCCAAAGAATGAATTGCTTAAATTCATACCGCTTGCTTTATTTGTTGCGGCAGTTATAGCAGTTCTTACTGTTTTAGGCATAAGATATTATACTGTTCCTAACGGTAAGGAAGGTGATATGATGAATCCCGGCTCTGTTGTTGCCGAAATAGACGGAACAAATGTCAGCATAGGTATGTTTAACTACTACTATTCAAGCATAGTAAGCTATTATGAGCAGTATGCTAATTATGGCTATTTTGACCTTGATACGTCAACCGACTATGCTCTTCAGTATACTACTGATGATGAAGGCAATAAGATAACATGGGAGGATTTCTTTAAGAATGAATGTCTTAAGGAAATTGAGACAACAACTGCTTACTATAACGCAGGTATAGCAGCAGGCGTAACACTTACCAAGGCTCAACAGGAGACTGTTGATTCTCAAATTGAATCTCTAAAGGAATCTGCATCTGAAGCAAATGTAACTCTAAATCAGTATATTGCTGCTAATTTCGGAAAGTACTGTACAGAGGAAACTTTGAGACTAATGCTTGAGCAGTATTACATCACTGCAAATTACAAGGGTATGCTTGCCTGTGATTCTAATTTCTCTGATGAAGAAATTAATAAGTACTTTGAAGAAAATAAAGACGATTTCAAGGCAATTTCTTTTTCATATCTTGCTTTTGAATATGATACTACCGATGAAGATACTGAAAAAGATTCCATCGAAACAGCAAAAGGCTATATGAAAAAAATGACTGATGATAAATCAGTTAAGGCTCTTGTACCTGAGGTATATGCAGATTATATTAAGAATGATGCACAGTCTGCTATGGAGTCTGACAGCTCGTTATCGGAGAAGGATGCTTTGGCAGACGCTACAAAAACCTATGAGCAAAATACAGTTGCTTCAATTACAGGCAGTGATTCTCCCTTTGATGATGATATAACAAAATGGCTTTTCAGTGATGAAACAGAAATCGGTTCAACTAATTACTATATTGATGAAGATTCAGGATATCTTTATGCTGTTTTAAAAACCGAAAAGCCGACTCTGCTTGATGACAACACTTATTCTGTAAGACATATTCTTATTATGCCTGAATCCGATGAGGATAGCGAAGGTACGGAAGAATACACAGATGAGCAATGGTCTGCTGCAGAGAAAGAAGCAAAGAAAATACTTGATGAATACAACAATGGCGACAAGACGGAATATTCATTTGCACTTCTTGCCGAGGAATACAGTGATGATACTGCTTCGACCTCTGCAAGCTCAAGCGGTATTTTCGGCGGACTTTATGAAGGTACAACAGAGGGTGAAATGGTTCCCGAGTTTGAAAACTGGTCTCTTGATTCGTCAAGAAAATACGGTGATACAGAAATCGTTAAATCCGATTACGGCTATCACATTATGTACTTTGTAACCTCAGGACCTCAGTATAAGTCAGATATTATTGCTGAATTGAGAAACGAAAAGCTTGACAAAATCTCTGAAGAAAGTAATGTTAAGGTTCATAATTCCATTGTTGAAAATGCTATTGATATCTATGAGGACAGTAAGGTTTCTGCATCCGACTCAGATAGTGATGCAGCTGCTGACGGTTCGGTTTATGATGAATAACATCAACAAAAGTAAAATTAGGACTTGTAATATTAGTTAATATAGTGTAAAATAACATCTGTATTATTTTATAATTATGAATTAGGTAGGAAGAAAAACTGGCAAAAAAACAATTAGAGGATGATTTATTGACAGGAGGAACCCTTGGTTCTAAGGACGATAAATCGGCAAAAAAAGCAGAAAAAAAAGCTGCAAAGGCTGCTAAACAGCGTGAAAAAAATGACGCAAAAAGAGCCGCCATTA
>CALYNW010000046.1 GCA_945224895.1 uncultured Clostridia bacterium | reverse complement strand
GGCACGCACACGTTGCGTACTGTGCCGAGGGAACAAGCTTTCGTAGGGGCTTGCAGTGCAAGCCCGTTATAAGCAGTTGCTTCATTCAACAACATCTCGACAAACCCGAATTTGATGAGGAAAAATTATGTTTTACATTGACGGAATGAAAATTCGTGACGAATACGGTCGAGAAAGAATTTTCAGAGGAATTAACATCTGCTTAAAGTTTGAAGAAATGGGTATAACCGAATTTCACAAGGCAGAAAAGGAATTAAAAAAGGGCTTAAAAAACGCCCTTGAATACGGTGCAAATATTGTCCGGCTGGGCTTTAACTGGGCAATGCTTGAGCCTGAGGAAAACGTCTATGACGAAAAAATCCTCAAGATGCTTAAGGACTTTGTACAGGAGCTAAAGGATAATAATATTTATGTTCTCCTTGATATGCACCAAGACCTGTTTTTTAAAAACGTAAATGTAGGTGACGGTGCACCCAAATGGCTGACCGAGGATTATAAAAAGCTGAAGCCTGTTGCAATTTGGGCTGAGGGATATTTTTATATGCGTGATGTTCAGCGTGCCTTTAACGATTTTTGGCAGAACAAGAACGGTATGCAGGACAGGTTTGTTAAGCTGTGGCAGATGGTTACGGATGAATTTTCCGAGTATGACAACGTAATTGCCTATGACTATTTTAACGAACCTCAGATTAACGATAATTCAAACAAGGCATTTTGCTCCCTTGTTGATAACGCTTTAATGCAGGGCTTGGGTGTTAAATTCAATGCGGAAAAATATTTTAAAAATGGTCAGGAAAGACGTGGCTTTGTGAGAATGGCACTTGCCATTGTCCGAAAGGTTAGAAGTCCTAAAAGGCTTAAAGCCTTTCTCAACACAATGGACAGCTACGACCTTTTCGGTAAGGCTGTTTCGGATATAGAAAAATACGTTGCACCCTTTTCGGAAAAATATTATCAGCCGTTTTTCGATAACATTTCATCAAAATGTGACGACGGCAGGCATCTTCATTTCTTCGAGCATTGCTATTATTCAAATTTAGGTGTGCCCTTTGAGATAAAAACAAGGGAAAATTATATCTATTCTCCCCATGCTTACGATATTTTTATTGATTCACCCCTTTACAATAACTATTCAAGTAATGAAAGAATTAAATTTATTTTTGACGGCATACGTAAAAATCAGATAAAAATGAATGTTCCCGTTGTTATGGGCGAATGGGGAGGCGGTGCCGTAGGTAACGAATGGGTAAGCCATATTGACTATATCTATTCTCTTATTGAGGAAAATCACTGGTCAAGCATTTACTGGGGCTTTAGGGAAAATCATAAATTTTTAAAGACGATTATCCGCCCTTATCCCGTAGCGGTTTGCGGAGATATAGAGTCAATTAAAAGCGACAGCGAAAAAAGGACCTTTGAGCTTACATATACCTGCAATGATACATCTTATAATACAGAGATTTTCATTCCCGAAAGGGGCATAGTTACCTTTAAAAACAAAATCGGAAAAAATGTGATATTCCTTGAATATTAACAGCAGACGTATTTTAAAGGAGAACGATTGTGAAAAAGATTACATCAATTATTTTATCACTATTTATTATGTTTTCGTCATTCAGCACTGTCTTTTATCCCGAAAATGCTTATGCAAAAGCCTTTAGCGGAGATTTTACCGTAACAACAGACGGTCTTAAAAGACCTACCGTGCTGAAAAAGGGAGAAGGCTTTAAGCTCAAGGGAACAATAAAGGCAGATGAAAAAATAGAAAAAATAAAAAAAATAAAGCTTATTGTTACAGATAAAAACAGCTTTAAAAAGGAGCAGACCTATACCGCTGAGCCTTTTTCAAGTAAAATCAGTCTTAGTGATTATGCTGATAAAATAAATTTCTCAAGGCTTTCAAGCGGGGTTAAAGACTTAAAAATTGTTTTGTATGGTGAAAAAGGCGGTAAAACAACTCTTAAAAGAGAATTTACCGTCCTCGGAAAAGCCAAGGAGCCCGTTCACATAACAAAAAAATGTAAAATTAAGGTCACTAAAGGTAGCGTAGAAAGCGTTATGGATACGTCGGAAAACACGTCTTGGAACAGTGGAAAAATGACAATTTTCCTGCCTGATGATAGGATTGCCGACGGTATGCTTATTAAATGGCATAAGGTCGAGAATAATTATACCTTAAAATCATATTCCTCTGACGGAGATTTGCTTGATGAATATGACGGAGACAGTGGCTATAATATGCTCAATAAATATTATGAGCTTAGCGAGGATGCCGTTAAGGTTGTTATTAACCTAAAGAAAACAGCTGAAAACAACGGTATATGCACTCTCAGAGTATATGAAAGGGATAAGGTGGGAGTATCTGTTGAAAGATGGCAGGCACCAAAGGAGGATGAATGTGACCTTATGGTAATATCTGCCCATAGAGATGACGAGCTGCTCTTTTTCGGTGGAACAATTCCCTATTATCAGCAGGTAAAGGGTAAGAATGTTTACACCGTTTATATGTCCGGCAGAGACAGGCTGAGAATAAGAGAAGCTCTGGCAGGTCAATGGTCTATGGGGAACACAACATATCCCATATTTATGAACTTCCCCGGAGGATATCACGACGGTGTCAACGGAACCTTAAACGCTTGGGGCGGAGAGGATTATGTTCTCGAAAGGCTTGTTGAAAAAATCAGAAAATACAAGCCTGAGGTTATTGTCACCCACGATATTAACGGTGAATACGGTCATCCCACACACAAAACAACCTCATATATTATTCAAAAAGCAGTAAAGCTTGCCTCCGATAAAAGCAAATACAAGAGCTCCGCAAGGGATTATGGTGTATGGCAGGTTAAAAAGGTTTATCTTCATCTTTACGGTGAAAACAAGGTTACCATGAGCTGGAAGGAATCTGCTGCCGAGCTTGACGGAAAGACTCCGTTTCAGGTTGCCTGCGTTGCATATGACAAGCATATTTCACAGCACGGAAGCTGGAGTATGACCTCAAAAAAGGTTACAAAATATCCGAATAATAAATACGGACTTGTTTATTCTAAAGTAGGAAAGGATAAAAACAAAAACGATTTTTTTGAAAATATAGACGATTAAAAAAGAAAGGCACTCGTTATTGAGTGTCTTTCTTTTTTCTTTACATAAATGACGCTACTGTGTCTACGAATTCAACAACCTTGTCGGCAGTTTTTTTAACAGCCTTTTTGGCGTTCATACTGCTTGATTTTGTTGAGCTCATAAGAGCCGCCGCTGAACATACAGCCATTGTTGCGCCCATAATTTTCATAACATTTGCTGTTGTTTTCTTTCTCATAAATAATACCTCCTGCACCTATCGTGCAGTAATATTATCTGCAAAAGCGAGAACAATAAAATGATGAAAATTTGCTATTTGAATATATTATTTCCAAAAAAATTAATTTAATCAAAAGTTATTTCACTTTTACTGATTTCACGCTTGACCATGAGCCGTAAACCTTTTTGCCGTTTATGGTTTTGTATGAGCGTACACGGACATAATATTTTTTATTTGATTTAAGCTTTGAAATAGTTTTTGACGTTGATTTTTTGCTGACTGTTACGGTCTTTGTTTTGCTTTTATAAAACTTTTTTGATGTGGAATACTGAAGCTGATAACCGCTGACTGTTGTATCCTTTTTCCAAGTTATTTTAAGCTGTTTTTTCTTAGGCGATTTAACAGAGCTGAGTGTTACCTTTTTCGGGATAATCAAAAAGGTTGCTTTCATTGAGCCGGAGTAATTGACGTTGTTAAAGGTGACGTAAACCGTTGCAGTTCCCGGCTTTGTGTTATTTTTATATGTTACCTTGTATTCTGTTGAGGGGATAACATTTCCCAGCCTGTCGGTAACGGTGACGGTGTTTGTCTTTGCCTTTCCTGTATAGGTAAATTTTTTTGTCTTTACGCTTATTTTTGCAGGAGCGTAATATATTGCGTTTGTCAGATATTCACTGCAATATGCACAGTAAACATAGCTTGCACCGTCGGTATTATTACTGCTGTCGTTTGCGTCATAAATTGCAGGATAATTTTCCGCCTGATTAAATAAATGATAGTGAGGTCTGACAGTTACGCTTGAGGAATAAACGGTGCCGTCGGTTTCAAGAACAAAATAATATGTGTCTCCTGCGTTAAGCTCTGCCGCAGTTATGAAATCACCGCTTCCTGCTGTGGAGGCAGTCATCATCAAAACCTCCTCGGAGGCGTCGAAAATACTGCCAAGCACCATTCCGCTGTAAACAGGAGAGGTGCAAACAAATTCATAAAAGCCACTGTAGGCAGGCTCAAATTTCAGCCAGTATTCCCTTGTAACAGAATCCACATAGGTGCTTACCGTTTGATTTAATGAAATGTCGGCAGCAGTTTTTTTCGTGTTTGCCATTGCCGAAAAAGGGAAAATTGAAATGCAGCTGACAAGCATAATTACACTTAATAAAAAAGATAGAAATTTTTTCATTTTTATTACCTCTTGAATTGATAAATTAATGATAGCACCGCAAAATTTTAATGTCAATCTATATTTGCCTGTGGACAATATCGTATTCGTTTCCGAAGGGACGGAAATAACGGCAGGTTTTGTTTTTGTCCTGCATTAATTTTATATATTCGTCCTCATCAAGCACAAGGGAGCAAAAGCTTTCCTCTGCCTCCTCGTCATATTCGTTGTACCAGCAGTTTTCGCAAAGGCTTTCCATTTTTTATTCCTTTCCTGTATATTCCAAAATTACAAAATCCACCGTCAGATTTAACTGTTCAATTTTATCAAGCTTTGCCTTGTCACTGTTGCTTGTCCTGTAAAAGTAAGGCGTCATTGAAAAAAGGAGCTTTAAATCAGCATTGTTGATTAACACGTTATCTGTAATTTTTGTTTTTGAAGTTAGGGTAAGTAAATCTGTCTCGGGCGGTTTCTCGTCATTTTTATATGGGTGCTCATACACCGCCTCCTTAAGCTCGATAAGATGATTTTCTCCCGGTATTACGGAATAAAGCCTGCCGTCAGGCTTTAAAATTCGGGAAAATTCCTTATCGTTAAAGGGCGCAAAAAGATGAATTGCCGTGTCAATACTGCCGTCCTCAATGGGAATTGCAGAAAGGTTTGCAACAAAATAATTATAGTTTTCCGCCCTGTGGCTCCTTGATGCAAGGCGCACCATTTCCTTGCTTATGTCAAAGCCGTAAAATTCTCCGCCGTAATCGTCATAGTAGCCCTCTCCGCAGCAGATGTCAAGGACTGTGCCCTTTAGCCTTGAAGAAATAAAATCCTTTAGGCATCTGTAATATCCCTTTGCAAGCAGACTGTGTCTTGCCCTTGCGGAGTCCTTGCTGTCACCCTTTTTGTCACCGCTTTTTGAGCCGGTCAGCAAATTGACGTAGCCCTCCCTTGATATGTCAAAGGAGTGGTTGTTACAGCATTTCAGAGCGTTATTATACTTATTCAGTTTTTCCTTGCAAATAGGGCAGGTGAGTAGCATAGTATCTCCATATTAAATTAGCATTTAACAATAATGGAGGATAAAGCTATCCTCCATTAAGTGAAATTTCTAAGTGTTATACTCCCGAATAAGCGTTGAAGCCGCCGTCAACAGGGATATTTACGCCTGTGATAAAGCCTGAATATTCCTCGTCACAAAGGAACAGCAATGTTCCCGAAAGCTCCTCAGCCTCGCCGAAACGAGCCATAGGAGTAGCGGCAAGAATTTTTCCTGTTCTCTCAGTAGGAGAGCCGTCCTCATTCCAAAGGAGAGTTTTGTTCTGCTTTGTTGAGAAGAAGCCGGGAGCGATTGCGTTTACACGGATTCCCAGAGGTGCAAAGTGAACAGCCATCCACTCTGTAAAATTCTTAACAGCGGCTTTAGCGGCACTGTATGCAGGAATACGTGTAAGGGGACGAAAAGCATTCATTGATGTAATCATAATGATTGTGCCCTTTTGCTTTTCAGCCATATCCTTTGCAAATACCTGAGTGGGAATAAGTGTACCCAAGAAATTAAGGTTAAATACAAAGCTGATTCCGTTGGGGTCAAGGTCAAAGAAAGTCTTGATATTTTCGTCCTTCTGAACAAGGTCGATTTTTTCAAGAGTGTCCTTAGTTGTAGTACCCTTAGGATTATTACCGCCTGCACCGTTTAAAAGAATATCACAGGTGCCAAGCCTTTCGTTGATAACCTCTCTTGCCTTTTCCATTGATTCAAGCTCAAGAACATTACAGCCTACTGCGATAGCCTCACCGCCCTCGGCATTGATTTCGTCGGCACAAGCCTGTGCCGCAGCCTCGTTAAGGTCAAGAACTGCAACCCTACATCCCTGCTGTGCCAATGTCTTTGCAAATGCGGCACAAAGTACACCGCCGCCGCCTGTAACAACTGCAACCTTGCCTTTTAAATTATCGTGCTTAAACATCGTTATTTACTTTCCTTTCTGCTTTTTTCAACAGCCTCCCATAGGCCGTTGAGATAGCTTACGCCTAATGCTCTGTCAAAAAGACCGTAGCCGGGACGTGCAACCTCGCCCCAAATCATTCTGCCGTGGGCAGGGCGAATATATCCGTCAAAGCCAACCTCCTGAAGCGCCTTGACAATCTTATACATATCAAGTGAGCCTGCATCACTTTCGTGGGCAGTTTCGTTAAACCACTTGTCGTTGATTGCAACATTTCTCAGGTGAGCAAAATAAATTCTGTCGCCGGCGGCTTTGATGATTTCAACCATATCGTTGCTTGGACTTGCACCTAAAGAGCCTGTGCAAAGAGTAATGCCGTTATATTTGCTTGGTACCATATTAAGAAGCTTAACAATAGCGTCCTTGCCTGTAATAATTCTCGGCAGACCGAAAATTCCCCAGGGCGGATCGTCGGGGTGAATTGCCATTTTAACGTCACATTCCTCACAAACAGGCATAATTGCCTCAAGGAAATATTTAAGGTTTGTCCAAAGATCGTCTGCAGTAACACCCTTGTATTTTTCAAACAGCTCCTTGATTTCGCCCATTCTTTCGGTTTCCCAGCCCGGCATAGCATAGCCGTTTGAGTTATCGTCAATCTCTCTGAACATATCCTCGGGAGATTTACCCTCAACCTGCTTACCGTCATAGCAAAGACAGGTTGAACCGTCAGGCAAAGGCATATATAAATCAGTTCTTGTCCAGTCAAAAACAGGCATAAAGTTGTAGCATATAACCTTAACACCTACCTTTGCAAGATTGCGGATAGATGTTTTGTAATTTTCAAT